>JAYTJE010000051.1:0-3704 GCA_043731355.1 Nitrospirota bacterium | reverse complement strand
CTGCTGTTCGGCATGACTGCCTTTCTTGTCTTCTTCATAAACCTTACCCTGGCGCGGCGGCGCTCATTTCCCCTGCGCGGCATGAATCCCCTCTGGCAGAGTCCGCCGCAGTTTCAGCGCCTCGATCCGGACCGGATGATGGGGTGGCTGGTTTTTGGCGTGTCCGGCGTTGCTTTCCTGCTCTCGTTCACCGTGGGTGCGCGGTACTGGGAACAGGCGCTGCTCTTTTTGAACAGCGTGCCCGCGGGACTCGTTGATCCGATATTCAACAAGGATGTATCATTCTATCTTTTCACCTATCCCTTTGTGGACCTGCTGAATACGCTGCTGCGCAGCATGCTGGCGCTTGCCGCCCTGCTGACCGTTGTGCTCTCTGTTTCCCGGGGCGGCATCGTATGGCTGGGCCGCTCGCTCTCGGTTGACCCGGCGGTAAAACGCCATCTGGCCCTCCTGATATCGCTGTTCCTGCTCAGCCTGTCGTTCAGTTTCGCGCTCGACCGCTTTGGTTTGCTGACCACGGAACACGGTGTGCTCTACGGCGCCTCCTATACCGACGTGCATGTCCGGCTTTTGATGCTGTCCGTCCTGGCGGCGCTTTCTCTGGTCATTGCGATCATCCTGCCGTTCATTGCGGAGAAACGGTCCTTTGTCGCACCGCTCATTGCGCTGGCCGTGCTCGCGGGCTTCTATTTTCTCGGACTCAGAATCTATCCGCAGACGGTCCAGAGTTTTCAGGTCTCGCCGAATGAAAGCGTGCTGGAGCAGCCCTACATCGCGGACCATATCAAATTTACCCGCTACGGCTATGGTCTGGAGAACATGGAGCTGCAGCCCTTTGCCGCGAACAAACAGCTGACCTTTTCCGACATCAGGAAGAACCTGTCGACGATCCGGAACATCAGGCTCTGGGACGAGGACCCGCTGCTCAAGACCTACAGCCAGTTGCAGCAGATCAGGACGTACTATCATTTCAGCGACGTGGACAACGACCGCTATACCGTGAACGGCAAATATCTCCAGGTCATGCTGTCGCCGCGCGAGCTTTCGTACAACGACCTGCCGAACAAATCGTGGATCAACGAGCGGCTCGTGTTCACCCACGGCTTCGGCCTTGCCCTGGGGCCGGTCTCCGGTATTACCAAGGAAGGTCTGCCGGAGTTCTTTATCAAGGACATCCCGCCAATCACGAGCGCGGGACCGACGGTAACCCGACCCGAGATCTATTACGGCGAGAGCCCCAACGACTACGTGATCGTGAACACCAAAACCAGGGAGTTCAGCTATCCCACGACCAAGGAGAACGTCTATACCGTGTACTCGGGAAGCGGAGGAGTGCGGCTCTCGTCAATTTTGAAACGGCTTCTTTATGCGGCCTACTTCGGAAATTTCAATATCTTCCTGTCGAGCGACGTGGTTGACGACAGCCGCATCATCTATAACCGGACCATCCTGGACCGCGTTGCCAAAATCGCGCCGTTTCTGTCCTACGATTCCGATCCGTATATGGTTGTGGGCGGCGACGGCAAATTGTCCTGGATCATCGACGCCTACACGCGGAGCAGCAGCCTTCCGTATTCCAAACCGCTTGCCGGAGGGGCCAACTATATCCGCAACTCGGTCAAAGTGGTTGTCGATGCCTATGACGGCAGCGTCGTGTTTTACGTGGTCGATCAGAAGGACGTTCTGGTCAGGGCTTATGCAAAGGCCTTTCCGAACGTCTTCACGCCGGTGACGGAAATGCCCGCTGAGCTCCGGAAGCATATCCGGTATCCCCGGGAGCTCCTGAAGATCCAGGCGCGGATGTTCGCTACCTTTCATATGACCGATCCCGCGGTTTTCTACAATAAGGAAGACCTCTGGGAGATCCCGTCATATCGCGAAAAGACCATGGAGCCCTATTATCTCATCACGAAGCTTCCGCGTAGCTCAGCTGAGGAGTTCATCCTGCTCCTGCCCTTTACGCCGTCAAAGCGGGACAACCTGGCTGCCTGGATGGCGGCGCGCTGTGACGGCGAGAACTACGGCAAGGTCACGGTCTTTACGTTCCCCAGGGACCGGCTCGTCTTCGGGCCGCGCCAGATCGATGCGCGCATCGACCAGGACGCCTACATCTCGCAGCAGCTCACGCTCTGGGGCCAGCGCGGCTCCGACGTGATCCGCGGCAGCCTGCTGATCATCCCGATGGAAGACTCGCTCATCTATGTGCAGCCGCTCTACCTCGTGGCCACGGACAAGGGCGGTCTGCCGGAGCTTCGCCGGGTCATTGTCGCCTACGGGAACGATGTGGTCATGGAGGAAACCCTGGAGGCCTCGATCCAACGGTTGTTCAGCGGCACGCTGCCGAGCATGCGCATGTCGGAGAACGGCTCAAAGACGGTCATCATCACCCCGAAGGAGCTGGGCTCCCGGGCGCTGGAGCAGCTGCGCAAGGCGAGGGAGGCGCTCCGCAAGGAAGACTTCGCGGCGTACGGAAAATATCTGAAGGAGCTGGAAGAGACGCTCCGGGGGATGGCGAAGTGAAAACCAAAAAACTTTTGGCCGCGGATTTCGCGGATGGACGCAGATGAAATCTTATAAACGCGAATGAACCCCCCTCACCCTACCCTCTCCCCCGGGGGAGAGGACAAAGGTGAGGGGGTCTTTGGTTGTTTCTGATTGATCGTAAGAAATTATCCTGATCAGTGTAAAAAATCTTTTTGTCTGGTTTTATCCGCGTCCATCCGCGAAATCCGCGGCCAAAGCTTTTAGAACTTGAGGTTCCCATGCAACTGAACGAAAAAGACCGGCGTCTCGTCATCCTGGTTCTCCTGTCCTCTATCTTTCTGCTGAACGATTATCTGTTCATGATGGCCGGGAGCGTTGCATCATGGCTCATGATCGACTATGGATCGCGGCTCCTGGCAATGGGAATCGTGTTCTCTCTGATCCGTCACAAGACCTCCACTTATGCTGAATTCGGGTTGAAGAGCATTCCGCTCCGCTCCGGTCTCTTCTGGATGCTGCTCCTGACCGTGACCGGTGTGCTGATCGATCAGGTGGGCTGGCGCGTTCTGGAGCAGGTCCTGCCGAATACCCAGCTGACCATCATGCCGAAGATCAGGAACCCTTTGGTTAACTTGTTTGATCTCACCTTCGGCGTGGCGCTCGTTGCCGTATCGGAAGAGCTCGTGTTCCGCGGTTACTGCTTTTCCGCATTGCAGGAGCTCTGGCCCCGCTGGGTGATCGTTGCCGTATCAGCAGTCTTGTTCGGTCTGATCCACTGGTCCCAGGGGCTCCATGCCATTGTCTCGACCGCGCTCTGGGGCATTCTGCCGATGGTGGCCATGGTCAGGACCGGGTCCATCTTTCCCGCCATGATCGCGCACTATATCACCGACCTGGTAAGCCTCGGCGGGTTCGTGCCTGAGAGCTGGTCCAGGATTTATCCGTTTTAATCACGGGAGCTATTAGGGAGCTATTAGGGTCAGGTCTTGTGGCTTGACAATTCTCGTCTCTTTTGCTATTGTTGCTTCCTGTCCCGTCCTCTCCGCATAGAATATCCCGGCGCAGTCTATCACATAACATCACGCGGTAATGAGAAAAGGCCGGTTTTCAAAGACGATACCGATCGCCGGAATTTCCTGAACACCGTTCAACACGTCAACAAACGCTACAACTGGATCTGCCACGCTTACCGCCTCATGACGAACCATTATCATCTGCTG
>JAYTJE010000050.1:0-12135 GCA_043731355.1 Nitrospirota bacterium | reverse complement strand
TTCGCGAGGAGCGTAATGGACTGGAGCAGGTTATGGGCTATGACCGGCAGCATGACGTTCAGTTCGAAATTGCCCTGCTGGTTGGCAACGGTGATCGCCACATCGTTTCCCGTGACCTGTGCAGCCGCCATCATCATCACTTCGGCCATGACCGGGTTCACCTTGCCGGGCATGATGCTTGAGCCCGGCTGGAGCGCAGGGAGGGAGATCTCGCCCAGTCCGTTTAAGGGGCCGCTGTTCATCCAGCGGAGGTCGTTCGCCATTTTCATGAAGGACGATGCGGTTGTTTTCAAGTGGCCGGAAAGTTCCACTGCCGTATCCATGGTCGCCTGTGCTGCGAAGTGGTTATTGGTCTCGACAAAAGGGAGCTTCGTGCGTCCTGCCAGCCTACTGGCAACGATCTTTCCGAAATCTTTTGGTGCATTGATCCCGGTGCCTACAGCGGTCCCGCCGAGGGCAAGTTGTGCAAGGCGCGGCAGGCACGACTCGATGCGTTCGATGCTCTGCTCCACCTGATAGGCCCAGCCGCTTATTTCCTGGCTCAGGCGTATCGGCATGGCGTCCATAAGATGCGTACGGCCGGTTTTAACCACATCAGCACAATCCCGCTCCCTGGACTTGAGCGTTTCATGGAGATGGTTCAGCGCCGGCAGCAACAGTTCGGCGAGCTGCAGGTATGCGCTCACGTGGATGGCCGTGGGGATGACGTCGTTCGAGGACTGGCACATGTTCACGTCGTTGTTCGGGTGAACCGGATTGGAGGGCGCTTCGAGGAGCTGCGTAGCGCGGGAGGCGATGACCTCGTTGGCGTTCATGTTCGTCGACGTGCCGGAACCGGTCTGGAACACGTCGAGCGGAAATTGTTCGTCCCATTTCCCCTCAGCTACTTCAAGACTTGCCAGGTGAACGGCGTGGGCGAGCTTTGCGTCGAGCAGTCCGAGGCCGGCGTTTACTTCGGCGCATACTGCCTTGATGAGTCCCAGCGCGCGGATGAAATCTCGCGGAAAGCGGATACTACTTACGGGGAAGTTCTCGATCGCGCGCTGTGTCTGCGCACCGTAGAGCGCGTTCACGGGGACTTTTACTTCGCCGAGGGAGTCTTTTTCAATTCGATAATCAGTCATAGCTTTCAGGAAGGTTCCTCTATCTACCGTCTGGATATGGCATGGCGGCGTGTCTGGAATAATGCTCCAATTATACCTGCTTCGCGATTTATTTGCATTCTGATTTTTTAAACAGCGTAGCGTTCAAATTGTGATTAGCGGGTGTCCAGAAATGTCAGTTTCGCTTGGCCGGTAATTGCGATATACTAAGGAACAGGAGGTTCCCTATGTCCGCTTCATGCAGCACCAATCCCAGTCCCAGCTACAGCATCACCATCCGGGTGGAGATCGAGAACCGCATCGGCATGTTCGCAAAGATCGCCACGGCCATCAGCGGCGCGGGCGGTGACATGGGCGCCGTGGACATCGTGCGGGTTGAGAAGGGCAAGGTCATCAGGGACATCACCGCCAACGCCCGCGATGAGGAACATGAAAAGACCATCGTGCAGGCCATCAAGACCGTGGCGGGTGTCAAGGTCCTCCGGATGATGGACCGCACCTTTACCGCTCATGAGGGAGGCAAAATCGAGATAAAGAACAAACTCCCCGTTCGCGACCGGAACGACCTCTCCCGGATATACACTCCGGGTGTAGCGCGGGTCTGCATGGACATTCACCATAATAAAGAACATGCCTACCGCTATACCATCAAGGGCAACGCAGTGGCCATCGTGTCCGACGGGACCGCCGTGCTGGGCCTCGGCGACATCGGGCCTGAAGCGGCGTTGCCGGTAATGGAGGGCAAGGCCATGCTCTTTAAGGAGTTCGCCGGCATCGACGCTTTCCCGATCGTGCTTGCGACCAAAAAAGTGGACGAGATCGTTGCCGTGGTCAAGGCCATCGCGCCTGCCTTCGGCGGCATCAACCTGGAGGACATCTCCGCGCCGCGCTGTTTCGAGGTCGAAACCCGGCTCAGGAAACTGCTTGATATTCCCGTGTTCCATGATGACCAGCACGGAACCGCCGTCGTTGTGCTGGCGGCGCTGATCAACGTGTCGCGTCTGTTCAAGCGGGACCTTAAGCAGTTCAGGGTCGTGGTGGCGGGCGCAGGAGCTGCGGGTACGGCCGTGACGAAGATTCTGCTGTCCTCAGGCGTCAGGGACATTATCGTCTGCGACAGGGCAGGTGCGATCTATGTCGGCAGAAAAAAAGGCATGGACCCTGCGAAAAAAGCGCTGGCAGCCATGACGAACCCGCGCAAGGTGAAGGGGAAAATTGCGGACGCTATGAAAGGCGCGCACGTTTTTATCGGGGTGTCCGCGCCGAATGTCATTACGGCGAATGACGTGAAAAGCATGGCAAAGGACCCTGTTGTCTTCGCGCTGGCGAACCCGGACGCCGAGATCGCGCCGGAAGTGGCTTTGCCGCTCGTGCGGGTGATGGCCACGGGTCGGTCCGACTACCCGAACCAGATCAACAATATGTTGGGCTTCCCCGGCATCTTCCGGGGCTTGCTCGACGTGCGCGCCAGAGGGGTGAACGAAGCGGTAAAGCTCGCCGCGGCCCGCGCCATTGCCGATACCATAAAAAAAGCGGACCTGCACGAGGACTACATCATTCCAAGTATCTTTGACCGCACCGTGGCCGCATCCGTGGCAGCGGCCGTGTCCGCAGCGGCGAAGAGAACGGGACTGGCGAAGTGAGGCAGGGTCCAGGGGCCAGGGTTCAGGGTCCAGTAAAAAGCGACAACCCTGTTCGTGGGATTTTAGTCTGTCACCTGTATTCTGTACCTGGCTCCTGGACCCTGGTCCCCGGACCCTGAACCCTGAGGTATCCATGAACCGCAACCACGACCGTTTGCACCGCGATGAGAAAGACCTGCGCAGCGTCGGCATGACCGAACTTCAGGCCGCCTATGCAGATCTCGGTCTTTCAGCAGAAGAGCTCGAACTCCTGTCCGTGCCCCGGCGGTCCTTTTCCGTCAGTTTTCCGGTGAAGATGACCAGCGGCAAGACGCGGATCTTCACCGGGTACCGGGTCCAGTACAACGATTCCCGCGGGCCTGCCAAAGGGGGTATCCGGTTTCATCCCGATATGGATGAGGAACATACCGCCGAGCTTGCCTTGCTCATGGCGCTCAAGTGCGCGGTGGTGAATATTCCTTTTGGCGGAGCGAAAGGCGGGGTCGTTGTCGATCCCCTGGAGCTTTCCCGCCGCGATCTGGAGCTCGTGACGCGCGGGTACACGCAGGCCATTGCGGACTATATCGGCCCGTTCAAGGATATCCCTGCGCCCGACGTATATACCGACGAACAGGTCATGGCCTGGATCCTCGATGAATATGAGCGGATCAAACGTGAACATGTGCCTGCCGTGGTCACGGGAAAGCCTCCCGCTCTGGGCGGCATCAAGGCGCGCAGATATTCGACCGCTCTGGGCGGCATCCACGTGCTCGAGCAGGCCATGAAGGAGCGGAGCATGGAAACCCACGGGACCCGCGTGGCGGTCCAGGGGTTCGGCAACGTGGGAGGGAATGTCGCACGCATTCTCGAGCTCTGGGGCTACCGGATCGTTGCTGTAAGCGACGTGAACGGAGCCCTCATGGCTCCCGACGGCCTCGATATCTCCGCACTGCGGCATTACAAGACCAGGACCGGCAGCGTTGTCGGCTTCGAAGGCGCCCGTGCCATTTCCAATGCCGAACTGCTTGCCCTTGACTGCGACATCCTGATCCCCGCTGCGCTTTCTAACCAGATAGACGGGAAGAATGCTCATGACGTGAAGGCAAAGATAGTCCTTGAACTCGCGAACGCTCCGCTTACGGCCGAGGCTGATGATATCCTTTTCAACAGGGAGATTCTGGTGATTCCCGATATCCTTGCCAACGCCGGCGGCGTAGTGGTGAGCTACTTCGAATGGAGCCAGAATCTCAGTCATGACGTCTGGCCGGAAGAAAAAGTGCTTGAAAAATTGAAGCAGGTCATGAAAACGGCTTTTGCTGATGTCAATGACCGCTGCCATGAATCGCGCTGCAAGATGCGAAAGGCCGCGTACGAGCTGGCGGTAAAACGGATCCTGCAGGCGGAGGAGCTGCGGGGGAATCTGTAGGTATTGCGAAACCTCTCGTGTCACCTCGGCGACCAATCTAAAGAGGGTGGTATTGCTCGCCCTTTTGACACACTTTCTTTACGCATCAATAGGTAGTCTGGGCTTCTGAAAAGACTACAACATATTGTAAAACAAATATAATGTTTAAAAAATAAATAAAGAAGCGCTTGACTTTCTATCGCTCTTTATGTTAAAAAATTAGCAGTTGAACTGCGCCTTTTGCGGGAGGTATATATGAAGGCAAGAAAATCAAGAAATCCTAAGAGAAAAGAGTATTTTACGCTCATGTTCCTTCCGGGGCCGAACGCGCGCGTCCGGACGCTGAGCATATCCAAATCCATCATCAAGACGGCTTTTCTTTCCCTTGCCGCGCTTATCGTTGTTTCCCTCTATCTGGTTTACGAATATAATGATGTGAAAGACAAGGTCTGGGAACTTCAATCCATGCGGGAGGAATTGAAGCAGGAGAAAGCCCAGGTGCAGAGCTTTGCCCTGAATCTGCTGGATGTCAAACGTCAGATGTTTATGCTTCGCGATCTCGACACCAAACTGCGTCGTGCGGTGAGCCTCGGCCCGCGGGACCGGGCCCAGCAAGTGCTCGGTATTGGCGGCCCCGACGAATTGGGGATACAGAACCTCACGGCGATGGGCGAGAAAAAGCAGGAAGAGGCGCTCAAGGAAATGCACCAGGAACTGACCCAGCTTAAGGGAGCGGCTTCCAAACAGGAGGCCAGCCTCCAGATGCTGATTGAATATTTTGAAGACAAGCGTTCGCTCTATGCATCCACGCCGTCCGTCTGGCCTGTCCGGGGATGGGTAACGTCGCATTATGGCAACAGGACGTCGCCTTTCAGCGGTATCCTGAAGTTTCATGAGGGCATGGATATCGCCGCTCAGACCGGGACCCCGGTCATGGCGCCCGCGGACGGTGTGGTGGTCAAGGCCGGTTTCGGCACCGGCTACGGGAACATGGTAGAAATCAGTCATGGCTACGGCCTGAGAACGATCTATGCGCATAACTCGCGGCTCAACGTCAAGGCGGGGCAGCGGGTGAAGCGCGGAGAGGTGATCTCCTATGTTGGAGACACCGGCTCCAGTACCGGCCCGCACCTTCATTACGAAGTCAAAGTGAACGGTTTGTCGGTCAATCCTGTCAAATACCTTAATTAAGTAACGTCGTCACACCACGCTGTTTTTCCAGCAGCAGTCTTTCCATTGGCGCTCAGCTTTGTTTCTACTCCATGATCGGCCGGGGAACGGGCCTGGGGGATATGAATAAGCCCTTCCCTTTGTATTCACCGTGTGTTTCGCTATCAGTGTCGGCGTCGTGTGAAGACGGCAGCGGACCGCGGAAACCAGCAAGGAGGAGCAAGGATTATGTCTACCGGGAAAGTGAAGTGGTTTAACGAGTCAAAGGGGTACGGGTTTATCGAGCCTGAGGGCGGCGGAAGAGACGTTTTTGTGCACTACTCGGCAATTCAGGGAGAGGGATACAAGACCCTGTCCGAAGGTCAGGCGGTTGATTTCGAGGTGACCCAGGGAGAAAAGGGCCCACAGGCTGCAAATGTCATGAAAGCATCCTGAACGGATTCGCAGGCAGTTCAACTGCGAACGTTTGGCAGAAGCGCACCGTATTCAAGGCCCCGAAGGCCCCCCCCTCTTCGGGGCCTTTATTTTTTGCTGCGACAGGCCTGACCTTCTTTGGCCTACTGCTATTTGGGCAAAAAAAATGCGCCCCGTTGCGGACGCTTTATAAACCCGCTACTGTTTTTCTCCTCGACGCGTGCTGTTCGAAGAGGACTTCCTTCATCAGGGAGCAGGCTTCGATGACCTTTGGATTACTTACCCGATAAAAGATATTTACCCCCGCACGGCGGGTGACCAGAATGCCTTTGTGTCTCATGACCGCGAGATGCTGGGAAACATTCGCCTTTGAAGCGCCGAGCAACTCTACCAGTTCCGTAACCGTTTTTTCATCGGTTTTCAGGGCATTCAGTATTTCGATCCGTTTTGGATTCGTGAGCGTTTTGCAGAGCTCCGCCTGCATTTCGAATATTGCTTTGTCGGTCATCAAGGTTTTCATGACACTTTTTTACACTTAAACAGCCTGCCTTGTCAAGCGGTAAATCAGCGGAATACTTTCCCGGACTCGCTCGTGCATATTCGGTGTCCGTTCAGGCGGTCCCCACGACCCGTTTCACTGCCTCTCCATTTATTTATTCTCTTGAATTCATGGCGACAAAAATGATACTATGGCTGACGTGTTTACGGTTGACCAACGGACCGGCGCTTTGACCGATCTGGCCGTGCTGAAAGGTCACCGGCAATGCAAATTTAACTGACTGTAGGAGAGCGTGGTATCGATGATCGGATCAATTCTTAAAAAAATACTGGGGACCAGGAACGACCGGGAGCTCAAGCGCATTCAGGTCATAGTCGATGCGATCAATGCTTTTGAACCGGCCATTGCGGCGCTGACCGACCAGGAGCTCCAGGCAAAGACCGATGAGTTCAAAAAACGGCTTGAGACGGGAGTCTCGCTCGACGATCTTCTGCCTGAGGCCTTTGCCGTCGTGCGCGAGGCCTCCAAGCGGACGCTCGGCATGCGGCATTTCGATGTCCAGCTCATCGGCGGCATCGTCCTCCACCAGGGGAAGATCGCTGAGATGAAAACCGGTGAAGGCAAGACCCTCGTTGCCACGCTGCCGGTGTACCTGAACGCGCTGACGGGAAAAGGCGTGCACGTCGTTACCGTGAACGACTACCTCGCCAGGCGAGATTCGCAGTGGATGTCGCCGGTCTATACTTTCCTGGGCCTTACCGTGGGCGTCATCGTGCACGGTCTCACGGACGAACAGCGGCAGGCGGCCTATGGTTCTGATGTGACCTACGGCACGAACAACGAGTTCGGCTTCGATTACCTCCGGGACAACATGAAGTTCGACCTGAAGGACTATGCCCAGCGCGAATTGAACTTTGCCATTGTCGACGAGGTCGATTCGATCCTGATCGACGAGGCCCGGACGCCGCTTATCATTTCCGGTCCCACCGAAGACTCCACGGACAAATACTACAAGATCAATCGCATCATTCCCAGCCTGGAAAAGGAAACCGATTACACGATCGAGGAAAAGACCAAGACCGTGGCCCTCACCGAAGAGGGTAACAACAAGGTCGAGAAGCTGATCGGGGCAGGCAATCTCTACGATCCGGCGAATGTAGACCTGGTCCATCACGTGCATCAGGCCCTGAAGGCCCACGCGCTGTTCCATATCGATGTGGATTATGTGGTCAAGGAAGGCCAGGTGATGATCGTTGATGAGTTCACCGGCCGGCTCATGCCGGGCAGGCGCTGGAGCGATGGGCTGCACCAGGCCATTGAGGCGAAAGAAAACGTCAAGATCGAGAACGAAAACCAGACCCTTGCCTCGATCACCTTCCAGAACTTTTTCCGTCTCTTCAACAAGCTTGCCGGCATGACCGGTACCGCCGAGACCGAGGCGGCGGAGTTCTCGAAGATCTACAACCTCGAGGTCATGATCATCCCGACGCATCGCCCCATGATCCGCGGCGACAAACCCGATTTTATCTACAAGACCGAAAACGGAAAGTTCATGGCGGCGATCGAAGAAATCGCCGAGCGGAACAAGAGCGGCCAGCCCGTGCTCGTCGGGACCATCTCGATCGTCAAGTCCGAAACCCTGTCGACGCTGCTCAAAAAGAAGGGCGTCAAACATTCGGTGCTGAACGCCAAGTACCATGAAATGGAGGCTGAGATCGTTGCCCAGGCCGGACGGTACGGTCAGGTCACGATCGCGACCAACATGGCGGGCCGCGGCACCGACATTGTTCTGGGAGGGAATGCCGAAGGTCTGACCCGGCAGGCCCTGAAGTCCAAAGAGTACACGCCGGAAGAATGGGACAAGACGCTCGCCCAGTTCAGGGAGCAATGCACTGCTGAGCGGGAAAAGGTGCTTGCGGCGGGAGGCCTGCATATTCTCGGTACGGAGCGGCACGAGTCGCGCCGGATCGACAATCAGCTCCGCGGACGTTCAGGACGCCAGGGCGATCCCGGCTCGTCCCGGTTCTATCTCTCGCTCCAGGACGACCTGCTCAGGATATTCGGGTCCGACCGCATCGCCGGGCTCATGGAAAAGCTCGGCATGGAGGAGGATGTGCCGATCGAGCACCGCATGGTGTCTCGGGCCATCGAGAACGCCCAGAAAAAAGTCGAGGACAACAACTTCGACATGCGCAAACACATCCTCGAGTATGATGACGTGATGAACCAGCAGCGCAAGGTGATCTACGAGCAGCGCCGCCAGATCCTGGCCGGTATGGACCTCAAGGACGAGGTGCTCGGCCTTGCCGAAGAGTTGTTCGAAGGGGTGCTCGCATTTTACTGCCCTGAGAACGCCTATCCCGAGACCTGGGACATCACCGGGCTCAGGGACGCGCTGGCCGCCAAATTTTCCTACCGCCTGATCGACACCGATCCTCATACGCTGTCCCGGGAAGAGCTGCATGACAAACTCTGGGGCGCACTGAAGAAAAGCTATGAAGACAAGGAGCAGGAGGTGGGCCGCGAGCTCATGGCGCACCTCGAAAAGGTGTTCATGCTCCAGGCGGTGGACCAGCAGTGGAAGGACCATTTGCTTGCCATGGACCATCTGAAGGAAGGCATCGGGCTCCGCGGCTACGGCCAGAAAGACCCGCTCATCGAGTATAAAAAAGAAGGCTTCGACATGTTCGAGGAGATGAAGCTGCGCATCGTCGAAACGACCGTGGAGAACCTGTTCCGCGTCCGGGCCGCCAAAGGCCAGGAAGAGGAGCTCGAACGTCGGCAGAAGCGCCAGCTGTCACAGCTCAACTTCATCGGCGCCGGCGATGCTGCGGCGGCGGCTCCCGCGCCGGTCCATAGCGAGAAAAAGACGGGGCGCAACGAGCCCTGCCCCTGCGGGAGCGGGAAGAAGTACAAGAAGTGCCATGGAAAGTGACAATTGCGGAATGCGGATTTCAGAGTAAAAACCGTAGGACGTGTGCCAGTTTGCATATATCGTGAAATTGGTCTTAGCAGGGCAGCCCTTATGATTGAGGCTGCCTTGTTTTTTTATACATACCCCGAATGTCCCATTCGGCGCTTGCCCTTTTTCGCTGCTTGTAGTAATGTTTTTAATCGGTTACGTTAACTTGTGGAGAGTGGCATGGCTGATTTAGCATCAATCCAGCAAAAGATCATCTCATTCCGAAACGAGCGAAACTGGGCGCAATTCCACGATCCCAAGAACCTCGCCGAAGCCCTCTCCATTGAAGCGGGTGAGCTGCTTGAAAACTTCCTCTGGAAGACCACTGAGCAGTCCCGCAATCTCACCGCAGAAGAACTCAAGAACGTAAAAGAAGAACTGGCCGATATATCTACATCACATCACTTTCCTTCTGTTTATCGAGTAATACTGTGAGTGATGAAGACCGGACACATAGTATGAGTGTGCCTGCGTTTCGAAACTCCACGCCAATACCACATGATTTGATTAACAAACTTTCTATGAGAGCGAAAAACTTTCTTATACGGGAGAATATTCTAACCTGTGAGCATCTGCTGAACTTGCAAGGAGAAAAATTATTTCAATTTGTGGGCGTTGGAAGAAATACAGCCATTGACATAAAGAGATTGCAACGTGAAGTTGTCCAGCGACACCCTGATTGTTATCAAGTTATAATGACAACTGCTCAGGATATAAAACCAATTTTCAAGAAAAAAGCGGAGAAAAAACCAATTGTCGATAATAAACGAACGATTTTAGTTAATGCTACAGGCGAACTCCGTAACAGCGAATACGGTGTATCCACTCCGGCGGAATGGAGTCTATTGTCATGTACGCTACCGGACGTATTCTCAATCTCAACACCATATTCTGATCCTTCGACTGAAGATTCGCCGGTCACCATAGGCAGTCTTGGGTTTTCAGTAGAAGACATTGGCCAACTGCGCAGGGTAGTTTTATTTCCGGAGGAGCCGGCAGATTATTTACTTTCTTGTACACTCGGCTACCTTATGCAGGTCAACTTAAGTGAGGATGCGCTTTCAATATTACTCGATCGTTTATTGAACATCTCAGGGTTTTCAGGCCGGATTCTGAAATCTGATATCACTGAAACTATCTCGGATAGAGCTATCTATTCTGATATGCAAACAAGTCAAATAGAAGAATTTCAAGTACATCCATTCCTTTATACGGAAATCATTGGTACAAATGACAATGCAGCAGCTGTAGTAACATGGGGGGAAATCGCAACTATAACAGAGCGAAGCATTATCGAACGTATCGGGTTCACAATTCGGGGGTTAAAAGCAATCCAATATATTTGGCAAACGAAAGATCGTGCTCTTAAACTTGAAAAGGAGCTGTCACAAGACCTTCCGGCTATTGCATACGCCGATTTTGATCGTATAGTAGATGCGCTATTGCGGCCGATTGCGAAAAAGAAGCATGATCTTAACGTTCTCAAGGGACGCTTAGGCTTACTTGAGGGGAGAAAGTGGACACTAGAAGAATTAGGGCAGCGGGCAAATATGACTCGCGAGGCTGTTAGGCAGATTGAAAAAAGAGTTATGCAAACTTTGCAAAAACGTCATGCCGCAGCGAGCCTAATTCGCTTCTGGCTAGCGTTGGATGAAATACTCATAACTTGTGGAGGAGTATGCTTCATCGCTGAAATAGCCAAGTCATTCGCAATCCGCTGGAAGTGGAATACGCTCCCATCCGACGATGCGCTTGCAGCACTCATTAGTTTGTCGGAAAATTATAAGGTGATTTGGGAGCAACCTCTTCGAGTTATCATGCCTCATCATAAATGTGTTAATTGTTCTCATGTCAGATCCTTTTTCGCAGATGCTGTGAAAGGTCAGCATCACGGGGTTCTCTCATTTGATGATGCGAATATTGCATTGCAGACGTTTTGTCGGAATCGCTGCATGGAGATCCAAGGGGTTAACCGATTTACAAAAGGATACTTTGTTTCCCTTACTGATTCGTTAGAGGAAATATCAGCCGATGAGGCGAATTTCTACACTGAATATGCCTGGGCGCAGAAATACGGCAAGCAGCGGATGATACTTGTTGAAACTATTCTACGCAATGCAGGCCGTCCAATGCATTTCACAGAAGTTCACGCTGAAGTCAATAAAGATCGTCCGACAGACAAACAATTATCAAAGCGAAATATTTATGGTTGCGTAGAGCGGTCGACGGATCTACTGCTTTGGGATCGCGGAACCTATATCCACCGCGATCATGTTTTGATACCTCATGACTTAATTTGTAACATTGAAGAGGATATCATTAGCCGACTCCAGGAAGACATTCCATACTTATCAGTTGGCAGAATATATGATCTTTTTAAAGAAAAGTTGCAGGCTAAGAACGTTCCAAGTGAGAGCGCTCTTTACTCTTGCCTTCGGGAATCAAACAATGCCCTCTTGCGTTATCCGGACTATCCATACGTTGTAAAAAAGGATCACGCTGGACAACGGCTGCCGGTTCAGCTTGTACTTGAAGCCTATGTTTTAGGCCAGGAAGGGATAGTGACATTTGATCAGATCAAGACGTACGCTACAGAAAAACTTTGTGTTAACGAAGCAGTATTTATGGCGAGCCATTTTCAAAATATACCGAATTTACTGCGGATAAGTCGCGGTGAGTATTTGCATATCCAGCAACTTGGTGTTGACCGGGAGATGCTTGCACCAATTTTAGAGCATCTTAACGAACTGCTTAGCTCCTCTAATCATGTATCGACAATTAAGCTTTTTAATGATAAAAAAATTACCTGTAGACTATTGGGAATATCGACGCCGATGTTGTTGCACTCGTTAATTCAATTTTGGGTCTTCTCCCAAGTGAGTACATGAATTTAAGCCTTTTTATAGCGGCGGCAACATGCAAGTCAGGATTTTAAGACGGAGATACTCTTCATCTCGCAA
>JAYTJE010000049.1:0-11256 GCA_043731355.1 Nitrospirota bacterium | reverse complement strand
GTCAAGGGCTATATCATCGCCGCCCACCAATCGGTCGAGATCGGCCATCGCAAGATGCTGGAGCATCTCGAACAGGTGCCGCTGCTCGACCTGAACCTCAGGCTCGGCGAAGGCACGGGCGCGGCCCTCGGCATTTCGCTCGTGGAAGCAGGCGTAAAGATCCTGGCCGAGATGGCGACGTTTGCCGATGCGGGCGTTGCGGAAAAAGAAGGGGAAGCGATAAAGCAAAAATAGGAAAATTTGCAGCGCCGGGAGCGCTCCCCCTCACCCAACCCTCTCCCCGCTGGGGAGAGGAAAAAATGAGTGACATGCCGGCAAACGATCCAAGTGCACTTGTATTCGTACGTAGTACCTGGTGAATCATGAGAGCAATGCTGAGAAACTTCATAACCGCGGTCCAGTTCCTGACGATCTTCACCCTGGATAAAAAGCACGAGGCCGGGGAGAACGACCTTGCGAAGTCCATGGTCTACTTCCCGCTCGTGGGTTTTGCCCTGGGGTTCATCCTGGTGAACGCGGACAAGGGGCTCTTATGGATGTTCCCCTACGCCATCGTGAACGCAGGGCTCATCGTTATTCTGACGCTGCTTACCCGTGCCCTTCATGTGGACGGGCTTGCGGACACGCTGGACGGCCTGATGGGCGGCTATGACAGCAAATCCCGCCTCACTATCATGAAAGACAGCAGGATCGGCACCGCCGGTGTGCTCGGCATTGTGCTCCTGCTGCTCGTCAAATATCTCGCCTTGAACAATCTGTTCTCGAACAGCAAGGTGGAAGCGCTGTTGACGGCCCCCCTGCTTGCCCGCTGGTCCCAGACGCTCATGGTCTATAAAGCGAACTATGGCCGTGAAGAGGGGATGGGCAGCGCGTTCGTCGGGCATGTGCGGGAAAACAGCATGCTTGCTGCATTCGCAATTGCCTTTGGGTTGGCTGTCTGGGTGAACGGATGGATTGCGCTCTCCCTGGTCGCGGGCGTTCTGGTTTTTACGCTCCTCGGCCGATGGTATCTTATAAAAAAGCTGGGAGGGGTCACCGGTGACGCCATCGGGGCCATGAGCGAACTGAACGAGACGCTGGTTCTGCTGCTCTTCGTGGTCCTGTCAGGCGCGGAGTAGTATATGCCGACACGGGTCTATCTCATGCGCCACGGTAAAGTGGCGAATGGCGGGCAGAAACGCTATAACGGCCATATCGACGTGGACATCACCACAACCGGCGTGGAGCAGATGCACCGGCTGGCCGGACTGCTGTCGGACAAGCCGCTTACGGCGATTTATTCCAGCGACCTCATCCGGTCCGTCAAGGGCGCAGACATTATTGCGAAGCGGCATAATCTTTCCGCTACTCCTCTCCGCCTTCTGCGGGAGCGCAGCGTCGGCGCATGGGAAGGTCTTACCGCCGAAGAAATCAAAGAGCGGTTCCCCGAAGAATTCCTGCTCTGGCGGGCCGATCTGCTCAACTATCGCCCGTCCGGCGGCGAGTGCGTGACCGACGTGCGCGACCGGATCATCCCCGAATACGAACGGATCGTGTCTGCCCACCCCGGCCAGGAGCTCGCCCTGCTGCTGCACGGCGGCGTGAACCGCGTCATCCTCGCCCATGTCCTCGGACTCGATCTGAACAACCTCTTTCGTTTGGACCAGTCCTTCGGCGCGCTCAACATCATCGAACATTACGAGGACGGCATGGCGGTCCTCAAATTACTGAACGGTTGAGTTCCCCCCCGCATTCTTTCTTGAACAAAGACCCTTTCGTTGAATATATTCGGCTTCCTGCGGATCCATCGGAAAATACGGCGATACATCCTCCCCATTTCCATCTTGCGAAAAAAAAAGAACGATGATAAGCTGATTTCATTACGGAAAACGGGCCACTGAAAATCGTGAGAGGGGCCCCCCACATCTTTACCGGAGGAACAGGTATGACGATCGATGTCTCATCCTTGCGCAATGCGCTGACCGCTCTTGAAAAAAGCCTGAAATTTCTCGCATCGGATATGGCAAGGGACCCTGATCTTCGTGAACAATTCCGCGCGGCCGCGATTCAGGCTTTTGAATTCACGTACGAATTGGCTTTTAAAATGTTGAAACGTCAGCTTGAGCAAATGTCCGCCGATCCCGCGGCCATCGATACCATGGGCTATATGGACGTCATCAGGACCGGAGCGGAAGCCGGATTGATCGCTGATATCGCCCGGTACCGGGACTATCGGGAAAAGCGGAATATTACCAGTCATACCTACGATCAGGGAAAAGCTGAACTGATCGTGAGCATCCTGGGAAACTTCCGGGAAGATGTCAGCCAACTCCTATCTGAACTGGAGCGACGCAACCGTGCCTGAGCTCGACATTAAACCCGCTGATCTGCACACGGTCCAGGTAATCCTCCGCCGTTATGTCCCTGCGAGGCAGGTCTGGGCCTTTGGCTCCCGGGTGACCGGGAACGTCAAGCCGTTCTCCGACCTTGATCTCGCGATCATCGGAAGCGAACCCGTCCCCTCGTTGGTATTGGCTGATCTGAAAGAGGCATTCAGCGAATCGGAGCTGCCCTTCAAGGTGGACATTGTGGACTGGGCGGATACAAAAGAAAATTTTCGGAGCATTATCGAAGCCGCTTATACAATCATCCAAAAGCGATCAGTATAAAAAAACCGGGAGGGAACCGCTCATGGGTCTCAATGAACTTGAAGGCCGTATTGCCGCCACCGAGGCGCGAATTGCCAGACTTGAGGCGCTCCTGTCGCAGAAGGCGGCTCAGGCGCCGACGGCAGCGCGGCCGCAGCCTCCCGTGGCCGCACCAACGAGCCGGGCAAGCGTTCGCACTGCGCCTGCTGTTCAACAACGATCGGAATCACAGCTCATCGGCAACCTTCTCGGGTGGGGCGGGGCCATCGCGCTCCTGCTGGCCGCGTCGTACCTCATCCGGCTGGCGATCGACAGCGGATGGCTGACCCCGATCAGGCAGGTCGCGTGCGCGGCGATCTTCGGGCTGATGCTTATCGGCTCCGGTTTTGCGCTGCGCAGGAATGACCGGGAGTATGCCGGCCTGCTTCCCGCCGCGGGCATCGCCGTCCTTTTCCTCGCCATCTACGGCGGACACCTGTACCACCATCTCATGGGAGTGCAAGAGGCCGGGGCCGCCATCATCATGGTGTGCGGCGCTTCGCTCTGGCTCTGCAGGGTTTTCGAGAGCGACCTGTTCGCCCTCTTTGCCGTGGCCGGTTCGTACTTTGCCCCCTTCCTTCTCACGGGCGCGGCGGGCTCCCTTACCGATGTGGCGATCTACTACTCGGCATGGAGCTTCGTGTTCAGCGTCTTTTCCGTGTGGCACGGCCGGAGACTGATCTATCTTCTGGCGCTCTACCTCGCGCTGATCGGCTTTGACATGCTCTGGCGGAGCCAGGGAACGGACCAGTGGCCCGCGGTCATGGCTTTTCAGACCGCCCAGTTCGCGATCTTCGGCATCGCGACCGCGGTGTTCTCCGTTCGTCATGATTCTCCTCTCAGTCAGCAGGACGCGCTCGCTCATCTGCCTCCGCTGTTACTCTTCTATTTTCTCCAGTACAGCCTGCTGAACCAGCACCTGCCCGCGATCGCACCCTGGATCGCGGTCGGCAGCCTGGCGGCGCTCGCGCTGATCTATGCCATCGCCCGGTACGCGCTTCAGGAGCAGCTTCCCGGCGGGGAGCTGCTCTTGTGGTGCTATGCGGCACTCGTGCTGTTCCATGCGGGCTACCTCGAGACCGTGCCGAAGGAATGGGCCCCCTGGGTCGCTATTCTGCTGGTTCCTTGTGCCGCGATGGCGAGCATCCGAAGCGAGGACGGATTTGGTTCGCGCTGGCCGATCTGGATCGCCGTCGGCATCATCTTTGCCGTGAATTGCCTGCGTATCATCTTTAATGCCGACATCGATGCGGTGCCCGAACAACAATTGCTGCCCGTTGCCTATGCGCTGCTTCTGTATCTTGCCTACTGGTTCTTCCGCCAAAACGACCTGATCGGCACCGCGACCGCGCTGCTGATCGCCACGGGCCACATCTGCGCCATGGCCGCGGCCATGCGCCTTCTGCACGAACCGATCGTCGAGTCGGTCGTCTGGGGAGTGCTCGCCATCGGGTGTCTTGGCCTGTCGCTTTATGTGAAGGACAAGCTGATGGGACAATCATCCCTGGCCGTGTTCGGCGCGACGGCCGGCAAGGTGCTGCTCTATGACCTGAGCGGCGCATCCACGATCGCACGGATCATCGGGCTCGTGGTCCTCGGAGTGACCTTTTATGTCGGGGGGATGCTGTATCAGCGGCTTCTGGCGAAAAATGCGTAATAGGAGGAGAGCGGGCAACCCATGGTTTGACAATCCCTGCGCCATTGACAAGGTGAGTTAATGTAGCTACAATAGCTACATGAGGTGAGACCATGCATTATGTTGGTATACGCGAACTAAAAAACAGGTTGACCTATTATCTTGGACTGACTCGCGAAGGAGACAATGTTATCGTCACTGACCGGGGAAAACCCATGGCCATCCTCCATAACGTGGCAAACACGGAAGAGAATACGGGTGTCGAGGAACGGCTGGTTTCTCTGGCGGGAAAGGGTTTAGTGCGCCTTCCCCGGCCCAAGTCCCGGATGTCGGCTGAGCGGCCGCGAAAGATCAAAGGAAAGACTGTTTCTGCCATTATCACCGGGGACCGGCGATGATGCTGTATATCGACAGCAGTGCGCTCGTAAAGAAATACGTTCAGGAACCGGGAAGCGACAGTGCCAGCAAGCTTCTGGCGCAGTCTGGAATGACCGTGACTTCGAAGCTGGCTTACCCCGAAATCCTGGCCGGATTAAACAGGAAACGTCGCGAACGGGGGATAACAGAAAAAGATTATCGCGATGCCCTCTCAGATTTCGAGTCTGATTGGCTCGCGCTGCTCATTATCGAGTTTCAGAATGAACTTCTCCCTCTCATAAAGCAGCTGACCACGAAGTATGCCCTCAAAGGCGCCGATTCCGTCCACCTTGCTTCCGCGCTCTGGATACAAAAAGCCGCAAAGGATAAAGTTTCATTTGTCGCATCAGATATTCAGCTGCTCCGCGCTGCAAAAATGGAAAAGCTGGAAATCATAAATCCAGAAACGTCCTGATTTACCCGCCATTTATCAGTAATCGGGAGGTTAATCATGAAAGTTTTATTATCTTCAGTCGCTGCACTCCAGCAGGTCGTGTCTGTGTTTGCTGCTTCTCAACCCCCCATTGGTGAAATAAAAATCTTGACAGAAACCGGTTGTTAGGTTATTGTATCTCCGTTGCATTGATTCTCTTTAAGTCTGGTCCTGTGAGGCCAGGAAGGGCATGAAATGAAAATTTCTAACAGCGGAATACTGCTTAACTATGCTTACGCAAGCCTTCTTTCCATTTTGGAAAGAAGGTTTTTTTGTGTCTTTTTAAGGCATTAGCCTGGAGAGCTGGAGTACGATGACGATGAATCCAAAAGAAAAGGCCCTGATCCTCGATAAAGCCGGCATTGAACGCGCGCTCACCAGGATCGCCCATGAGATCCTCGAAAAGAACAAGGGCGCCAGGGAGCTGGTCCTCGTCGGCATCCAGCGGGGCGGGGTGCATATCGCGAAGCGGCTTGCCGCCAGGATCAAGCAGATCGAAGGCGTGGAACCGCCGGTGGGCAGCCTCGACATCACCATGTACCGCGACGACCTGGCAACCCGCAAGTCCCAGCCGGTGCCGCAGGCCACTGACATCACTTTTGACATTCAGGGCAGGATGATGGTGCTCGTGGACGATGTGATCTTTACTGGCAGGACCATTAGGGCCGCTTTGAACAGCATTATGGACTACGGCAGACCGCGATGCATCCAGCTTGCCGTGCTCGTGGACCGCGGACACCGGGAACTGCCGATCCGAGCTGATTTTGTCGGAAAGAACCTCCCGACCTCGGCAAAAGAGAAGGTTGAAGTGATGCTTGTGGAGGACGGCGGGGATGAAAAAGTAGTTATTCTTGCAGAATAACGATAGGGGCCAGGGTCCAGTAGCCAGGGTACAGGGTAGGCAAAACGCTGAATCCTGAACCCCGGACCCCGGACCCTAAAAGGTTAAACCTATGAGCTTAAACTCAAAAGACCTGCTTGGCATGAAGGGCATGACCGCGGAAGAGATCAATCTCATTCTGGACATGGCTGCCACGTTCAAAGACGTGTCCGAGCGGGACATTAAGAAGGTGCCGACGCTCCGCGGCAAGACCGTGATCAACCTGTTCTATGAGGCAAGCACGCGGACGCGGACCTCCTTTGAGCTTGCGGGCAAGCGTCTGTCGGCGGACGTGATCAACATCTCGACCTCGACCAGCAGTGTGGTCAAGGGAGAAACGCTGCTCGACACGGCCCGGAACATCGAGGCCATGAAATGCAATATCATCATCATACGCCATCCCTGTTCGGGCGCGCCCGAGTTCCTGTCCACGCGGCTTCAGAGCGCCGTGATCAACGCCGGCGACGGTTTTCACGAACATCCGACGCAGGCGTTGCTCGACATGTTCACCATGCGGGAGAAACTTGGAAAACTCGAAGGGCTTATTGTCGCGATCGTCGGGGACATCGCACACAGCAGGGTCGCCCGCTCGAACATCTACGGACTCCTGACCATGGGCGCGAAGGTCCGGGTCTGCGGTCCTGCCACCATGATCCCGCGCGGCATCGAAAACATGGGTGTCGAGGTCCATTACAACATGGACCGGGCCGTTGAGGGGGCTGATGTTATCATGATGCTGAGACTGCAGGTCGAACGACAGGCTGCGGGCCTTTTCCCGGGTGTGCGCGAGTATGCGCGGTTCTACGGATTGAATAAGGCGCGGCTCGCCTGCGCGGCAAAGAACGTGCTGGTCATGCATCCCGGTCCCATGAACCGCGGTGTGGAGATCGCTTCGGATGTGGCGGACAGCACGCCGGTCATTCTCGATCAGGTCACGAACGGTGTGGCAGTCCGGATGGCGGTGATGTTCCTGCTGTCCGGGGGTACCAAGGCGGAAGCTTAGAATTTTTTTGACACTGATCAAGGCCGATTAATTATGATAACTGCGGATAAGGCTTCGACCTGCCGTATTAAAATCATACGAAATCAGTGGAAATCAGTGTCTAAAAAGGATTTATTATGAATGTGATAATTAAGAACGGGCATGTGATCGATCCCGCGAACAAGGTTGACGAAAAATTGGACCTCCTTATTTCCAATGGAAAGATCGCGAAAATCGGTAAGCCAGGTTCGATCTCATCGGGCGATGCGCAGGTGGTCGATGCAGCGGGAAAATTGGTCGTTCCCGGACTCATCGATATGCATGTGCATCTGCGCGAACCCGGGTTCGAGTATAAGGAAACGATCGCGACCGGGACAGCTTCGGCAAAAGCGGGCGGTTTTACCGCGGTCTGCTGCATGCCTAACACCACTCCCGTGAACGACAACCGTTCGGTGACTGAGTTCATCCTGTCGCAGGCCGCGAAAGAAGCTTCAGCCCGCGTGTTCCCCATCGGCGCTATCACCAGGGGCTCGAAGGGTGAAGAGCTGTCTGAAATGGGCGAGTTGCGGGCCGCGGGCTGCGTTGCGGTCTCGGACGACGGCAGGCCTGTTCTGAATGCGGCCATCATGCGGCGGGCCATGGAATACGCGCAGGTCTTCGACCTTCTGGTGATCTCACACTGCGAGGACCTCTCGCTGTCGGCCAACGGGGTCATGAACGAAGGTTTTGTTTCGACTGAAATGGGCCTTCGCGGGATCCCGCGTTCCGCCGAAGAGGTGATGACCGCGCGGGAGATTTCGCTTGCGGAACTGACGCGTGGCAGAGTGCACATCGCCCACGTCAGCACCGCCGGTTCGGTGGACCTGCTGCGGGCGGCAAAGGCGCGCGGCGTGAACGTTACGGCCGAGACCTGCCCGCACTATTTTTCCTTGACCGATGAAGCGGTGCGGGGCTACAACACCATGGCAAAAATGAACCCGCCCCTTCGGATTGCCGAAGATGTCGCCGCGATCAAGGCGGGCCTCCGGGACGGGACCATCGACGCAATCGTCACGGACCATGCCCCCCATGGCATGGACGAGAAGTCCGGCGAGTTCGATTATGCGCCCTTCGGCATTGTGGGCCTGGAGACCTCGCTGGGGCTTTCGCTCAAGCTGGTGCAGGACGGGGTGCTCTCGATGCAGCAGCTGGTCGAGCGCATGAGCATGGCGCCCGGCCGGATCATCAGAAACGGCGGGACGCTTTCCTTAGGAGCGGCTGCTGATATTACGATCATCGATCCGAACATCGATTGGACGGTGGACGCTTCCCGGTTCAAGTCGATTTCGAAGAACACTCCCTTTGAAGGACGGCAGCTGAAGGGAAAAGCGGTCCGGACGATCGTTGGAGGAAAGGTGTGAGAATGCGGATTTCCCGATTCGATCGGGACGGGTCTCCTTGCGGAATGCGGATGAGAATCGCACTCATAGCGGGTGTCTTCATTCTTATCAGCGGTTTTGCGTTTGCCGCGCAGGACCAGCGCTTCGGGAAAAAGCATGTTGCGCTCGAAACGTTTGAGGGCAAGTTCAGTTTTGTGGTGTTTGGAGACAACCGGTCCGATACCGCTGTCTACAAAAAACTGATCATCATGGCAATGGCGTTGCAGCCGGACTTTATCGTGAATACGGGGGACCTCCTCGAAACTCCCGGCGATCAGAAACAGTGGAGGTCGTTCTGGTCAGTTTCCAAACTGATAGACGTTCCCTATTTCCTGACCGTCGGGAACCATGACATAAGCCCGTTCGTGCCGTCAAGTGAGTCCATCTACCGGGAACAAGTTGAGCTGCCGGGAAACGAGTTGTATTATTCTTTTATTGCGGGGAATTCACTTTTTGTCGTGCTTGATTCCTATCTGGACGGACAGGAAAAAAAGATCACGGGCAAACAGCTTGCCTGGCTTGAAGGCGTCCTTGCGAAGTCGGACAAAAAACATATCTTCGTCTTCCTGCACCATCCGCTCTATACGGAGTTCCGGAAGGGGAGGCATTGGGGCGATTGTCTGGATAAGTATCCCGAGGACCGCGACCGGCTGCAGGCCCTTTTTGTCAAGGCGGGGGTGGAAATGGTGTTTGCCGGACACGAACATTTCTATCAAAGAAAAGAAGTCAACGGCGTCGAACATATCATAACCGGAGGCGCCGGAGCGCCCTTGTATGCCAAGGATGAAGAAGGCGGGTTCAATCACTTTATCCAGGTGACGGTGGACGGCGGCAGGGTGCGTGCCGAAGTGATCGACCGCGACGGGAAGGTGAGGGACCGATTCCCGGTCGCTGCCTTCATCGACGAGACGGTCGTGAGCGCCCCGGTCAGCACGGTCACGGTTACGACGAATGAACAACAGGTCCGGTGAACTGCCTTGTTGTATAATCTTTGTTGATCGAAGGACATTAAACGAATGAAAAAAGCGGTTCTTGCATTGGCGGACGGTTGGGTCTTCGAAGGGTCGTCGTTTGGAGCGGAAGGCGAGACGAACGGCGAGGTCGTGTTCAATACCAGTATGACCGGCTATCAGGAAATCCTGACCGACCCAAGCTACTGCCAGCAAATCGTCACGCTGACTTATCCGCACATCGGTAACACCGGCGTGAACGCCGAAGATATTGAGGCCGACAAGGTACACGCCGCCGGTCTCATCATCAAGGACCTGCCGCTGCTGGCGTCCAATTTCCGTTCCACCATGACCGTGTCTGACTACCTGGTCAAGGAAAACACCGTCGCCATTGCCAACATCGACACGCGCCAGCTGACGCGGCATCTGCGCACGCACGGCGCGCAGAACGGCTGCATTCTGGCGCTGGCCCAAGGAGAAACTGCGAACAAGGCGCAGATCGACAAGGCCGTGGCGATGGCCAAGGCCGCGCCCAGCATGAGCGGGCTGGACCTGGCCAAGGTGGTCTCCGTCAAGCAGACCTACGGGTGGACGCAGACCGAGTGGAAACTGGTAAATCTGGAAGGCAAGCCGGGCTACGGCGTGCAGATCACACCGAAATTCCATGTGGTCGCGTTTGACTTCGGCGTGAAGAGAAACATCTTGCGCATGATGGCCGAGCGCGGCGCACGCATCACCGTGGTGCCAGCGCAAACGTCCGCTGCCGACGTACTGAAGCTGAAACCCGACGGCATCTTTCTGGCCAACGGCCCCGGTGATCCGGAGCCGTGTGACTACGCGATTGCGGCGGTGCGCGAATTGATCGAAACCGGCATTCCCACCTTCGGTATCTGCCTGGGCCACCAGATCATGGCGCTGGCCAGTGGCGCCAAAACTTTCAAGATGAAGTTTGGCCATCACGGCGCGAACCATCCGGTCAAAGACCTCGACAACGGCCGCGTCAGTATCACCAGCCAGAATCACGGTTTTGCCGTGGATGAAAAAAGCCTGCCGGCGAATCTGCGCGCTACCCACATCAGTTTGTTCGACGGCACGCTGCAGGGCCTGGCGCGCACCGACAAGCCGGCGTTCTGCTTTCAGGGCCACCCCGAGGCATCGCCGGGACCGCATGACATCTCGTATTTGTTTGATCGCTTCACCGGGCTGATGGAAACCGCTCGTGGCTGACAAGGCCGAAGTGCTCAAGCCTGCCGTGCTCGACGCGGCTGCCGTAGCGGCTTTGCGGGATGCCGACGAGAAGATCTATGTGCTCCAAGGCGTCAAGGTCATGCTGGCTCAGGATTTGGCCCAGCTCTATGGGGTTGAGACGCGGGCGTTGCTGCAGTCGGTGCGGCGTAACCTCGAAAGATTCCCCTCTGATTTTGCTTTTTCCCTTACAAATCAAGACCTTGCAGGTTTGAGATCACAAATTGTGATCTCAAATGATGAAAAAAAGGGGTCTGGTGGTGCGCGCTACGCGACGATGGCCTTTACCGAACAGGGCATCGCCATGCTCTCCAGCGTACTCAGAAGCGCACGAGCGATTGCCGTCAACATCGAAATCATGCGAACCTTCGTCAAGTTGAGGAGCATGGCCTCTGAGCATGCCGACCTGAAACGCCGGCTTAACGCGCTTGAAAACAAATACGACAAGAATTTCTCTGACGTGTTCAGTGCCATTGCCCAATTGATGGACGAACCGAGCCCCGGCGCCTACGGCAACCGCCGCATTGGTTTCACCCAAGATTCAAAAGACAAATAAACCATGCCAAAACGCACAGACATCAAATCCGTTCTCATCATCGGCGCCGGCCCCATCATCATCGGCCAGGCCT
>JAYTJE010000048.1:0-9691 GCA_043731355.1 Nitrospirota bacterium | reverse complement strand
AAAGATCTTGTTTATGCCACTGTAGACCAGCGACTTCAGGGGGATGAATCATTTATCGAGCAGGTGAAGGAAAAAAGCGACCAGCAGATCGAAAAAGGGAAGAAAAAAAAGGAGCATAGCCTTTTGTCGATAGCCAGGGCAGTAGAGGTGCAAACAGATGTGAAAACCCAGGAAATGCAATCAGCAACAAGACAGCATCGGGTGACGGCTGCTCGCAGGCTCGTGAGTCTTGTTGCGAAGGCATATGGGTATAAGAAAATAGAGGTCGCACGGTATCTCAAAAAAGACCCAGCAGCAGTGACGCTGTATCTTAGGGAGGAGCAAGCACGAGAGTGGGAGGCAGAAACAGTGATCGCTATCTTAGAGCAAAAAGGGACGACTATCAAGTAACTCATGTTTTAAGTCTGACCCCATACGGGTGTGAAACCAGGGGACAAAGACTTGACTCCCTGCCTGATAGTAGATAGACTCTGTACACCGTCGAACCAATTCTACGGATATTGCAATGAGCAGGGAGACATGCATGGCCGGGGTTCTGAAGCGATTAAGGTTAAAAGCCATTCTGACCGGGATTGTGGTTTGCATCCTTACTGTATTGTACAGCTATTTTGTGGCGGACACGATCACCACGAGAATAACTGATGCCCAGATGACGAAGGTGGACGGGCGGTTCATGATCGCCACCGAGGACCGGCCCTTTGTCAATTTTGACGCCAAATACCGGTTCAAGTTCGATTCAGGCACGGTCCAGAACGATGCCATCAGGTTGAAGGGAAGGACCGTTGCAATAAAGAAGTATGGATGGCGGGTCCCGATATTCTCGATGTACGAAAATATCGTGAGGATCGAAGAGTTGCAGTAGGTCGATGAAGCACCATCACGTTTGGCGGATTCTGTCCCGATGGCTATCGGGGTTCGCAAAGGCGGCAGCGTTTTTTCGGTTGCCGGAGTAATCGTACCGCTCACCTGCCACGCCGTAGTTACCGGGTTACCACGACGATCCCCGCTTCTGTCACGATGCACCCGCGCAAGCGGTCCTCTTCCAGATCCAGGCCGATCTCCATCCCCTCCGGTATGTGAACGCCCTCATCGATGATGGCTTTCCGTATCTTCGCGTTCCTCCCAACGTCCACGTTGTCGAAGAGGATGGAATCCTCAATCTCGGCATAGCTGTGGATCTTGCAGGACGGCCCGAGGATCGATCTCCGGACCGTGGCGCCGCTCGTGATGCAGCCGCCGCAGACCAGGGAGTCGAGGTTCTTTCCCCGACGGTCCTCGTTGTCGAACACGGTTTTAGCGGGAGGCAGGTTCCCCTGATTGGTCAGGATGGGCCATTCGTAGTTGTACAGGTTCAGCTGGGGGCTGACGCTGATCAGGTCCATGTTCGCCTGATAGTAGCTGTCCAGGGTGCCGACATCCTTCCAGTATCCCCGTTCATTGGGCCCCATGCCCGGCACGTAATTATCGAAGAAGCTGTAGGCAAAGACCTTGTCCTGCGCTTCGAGCATCATGGGGATGACATGTTTTCCGAAATCGAGGTCTTCGTATTTTCGTTTGCCCTTTTTCAGGACATCAATGAGCTTCCTGGCCGAGAAAATATAGTTGCCCATGGAGGCGAAACAGGTTGCCCTGCCCGGGACGGGTGAGGGGTCTTTTGGTTTTTCCGTAAAGGACTTGACCCGCAGGTCCTCGTCCACGCACAGCACTCCGAAACGCGACGCTTCGTCCGGCGGGATTTCGAGCACCGCGATGGTAAGCTCCGCCTTGTTCATCCGGTGATAGGCCAGCATCTGCGCAAGGTCCATCTTGTAGATATGGTCGCCGCCGAAGATGACCACATACTCGGCTCCGGAGGACTCGATGAGGCCCAGGTTCTGGTAAATGGCGTCTGCCGTCCCTTTATACCATTGTTCTCCCACGTTGGTTGTCTCCGGGGAGATTGTGTCGAAAAACTCGCCGAGCCCCGCCCATTTCCCCCAGGATTCCTTTATGTGTTTGCTCAGGGAATAAGCCTGATACTGTGTCAGGATGTATACTTTTTTTATGCCGGAGTTGAACATATTGCTGAGCACGAAGTCGATAATCTTGTACTTCCCGCCAAAGGGCACAGCGGGTTTCGGCCGGCCGAAGGTAATTGGGCTGAGCCGCTCCCCCTTGCCGCCAGCCAGGACCATGGCAATGGTGTTTCGAGAAATGTTCCCGTACGCATACATCAAAAGCACCTCCATTCGCTCTGGGCGAAGGTCTCACCACACTAATTTTGCAAGTATAGTATATTTCCGTGTCACCTGCAATGCCAATACCTCGACACAAGGTTGTTTCAGAGCGCTGCGCCCGGAGAAGACCGGCGCAGGGCGCATCGTTCGGGAAAAAACCTCAATGATGCCGCTGAGTGCATCGCAAAATAGGGTATGGTCGCGGCCGGAGCCATACCAGGTATGGTATAAAAAATAAAACGCAAGAAAAATACGGAAAATAATAAAAAAAGCTTGACAAGATTCAGGTAGTTATATGATAATAACTATACTTACTATCACTATCCGTATTATTGTTCATAGAGAGGGTAGCATGGTTACACGCAAACAACCTAAGAAATACAAAACCAGCGAAATCTGCGACAAGTATGACATCTCACGCGCTACATTGTTCCGGTGGGAGAGCCAGGGGATACTGGACGGGGTGGAGCGCGATTGGCGCGGCTGGAGATTGTATACTGAGAACAATCTGAAAGCCATAGATAAAATCATCAGGGGCAAGAATACCGTTTAGCCAGGCGAGTGCCGGAGAGAACATGCTCTTTGCGAGAAAAACAGAACCAGTAGCGCTGGACATCGGATCCACCTTCATCAAGCTGGTGCAGCTGAAGGGGTCGGAGAAGAACTACCAGCTTGTCAAGTTCGGCATGATACCCCTGCCGCCCGAGGTCATCGTTGAAGGCGCGGTCATGGACGCCGGCCGGGTCGTCGAGGCGATCAAAGAACTGCTGGCGCAGCAGAAGGTCTCGACCAAGAGCGTGGTCATATCGGTTTCCGGGAGTTCGGTGATCATTAAACGGGTATCCGTTGCCGACATGACCGACGAAGAGCTTGCCGAGTCCATCAAGTGGGAGGCCGAACAATACATTCCCTTCTCCATCGACGATGTGAACGTCGATTTTCAGAAGCTGGGCCCCGCCGCCACCGAGGGCCAGGCGGACGTTCTGCTGGTGGCGGTGAAGAAAGACAAGATCAACGATTATATCAACCTGGTAAAGGAAGCGGGGCTTGAGCCCGTGGTCATGGATGTGGACGCCTTTGCCCTGGCCAATATGTATGAACTGAACTATGACATGGAGTCAGGCGCAACGGCCCTTCTTAATATCGGGGCGTCCGTGATGAACATCAATATTCTTAAGGACGGCGTATCGATCTTTACCCGCGACATCACGGTTGGCGGCAACCGCTACACCGAGGCGCTGCAGCGCGATTTCGGGCTGTCCTACGAGGACGCAGAGAAGGTGAAGCGGGGCGAGGACGTGGAGGGGGCGGACAAGGAACAGCTGACCGCCGCGATCGCCACGGTCACCGAGGACATTGTGGCCGAGACGCAGCGGTCCTTCGAGTTCTTCCGCTCCACGACCGGCAATGAGCAGGTCGCGCGGGTGCTGGTCTCGGGAGGATGCGCACGGATCGGACAGTTCAGCACCGTCCTCTCGGAGCGGCTCGAGATACCGGTGGAAGTTACGAACCCGTTCAAAAACCTGAAAGTTGACCCAAAGCGCTTTGACCCCGCCCTCATTGAAGAGGTGGCGCCGCTGTGCGCCGTGGCGGTGGGGCTTGCCATGAGGAGGCCCGGGGACCGATGATAAAGATAAATCTCCTCCCGACCAAGCGGAAACCTCCGAAGAAACTGACCGAACTGCAGCAGCAGCTGGTTATCGGCATATTGCTGTTGACGCTGAGTGTGGGCGGCATTGCGTTCTTCTGGATGAAATTGACCGCTCAGGCCGCCGAATTGCAAGAGAAGGTGAACGCCGCAAAAGCAACGGCCGCGGATCAGAAAAAAAAGTTAGAGAAGGTCGTCAATGTTGAGGAGGACCGGAAAAAGGTCCTGGAAAAGATCAACGTCATTGAACAGCTGAAAAAGAATCAAAGCGGCCCGGTAAAGCTTCTTGACAAGGTCAGCAGGGCATTGCCCAAGGGGACCAACCTTACTTCGCTTGCGGAAGCCGCCGGCCAGGTGAATATCGAGGGCTCGGCCTTTTCAAACAACGAAGTGGTGCGTTTTGTAGACAACCTTAAAGCGGACCGGTTTTTTTCCGAGGTCCTGCTCCTTGAGTCGAGGCAGGCCAAGGTGGACAGTGTTGACGTCTATGTGTACAAACTTCAGTTCAAGTTCAAAGGAGAGTAATGGGTTTCGTCGATAAAATACAGAAGATCCCCGTAAAAACCCGGCTTTATGTTTTCCTCGGGCTCCTGTGCTTGATGGGCGGACTATTCATCTATTTTATTTATATCCCAATGATCTCCGAAATCAGAGCAAATGAGAAGGTCCTAAGCGAGACAGAGACAACGATACGGAGCAATGACGAACGGATCAAGAAACTGGCTGAACTCGAGCAGGAGGTCGTTGCGCTGAATGCGAAACTGAAGGTCCTCTCAGAGCAGCTGCCCGAGGAAAAAGAAGTGTCGACGCTGCTCGGCGAGCTTCAGGGCCTCGTGAATAAGTCCGGCCTTATGCTCAAGCTGTGGAAACCCGAAAAGCGGCGGACCCATTCGAGCGGCCTCTATGAAGAAATTCCCATTGCGGTAGACCTGGTAGGCGCGTACCATAATGTTGGGCTGTTTTTTGACAGCATAGGCAAGGTGAAGCGCATCGTGAATATATTGAACATCAAGATGGGTTCGCCGAAGGCGAGACCGGACGGGGCAATGGAGATTACCATTAATTGTACGGCTATGACGTTCGCCGCTGCGGAGAAAAAAGTTGAAACAGCGCAAAATGCACCTGCAAAAAAGATCCAATAAGCTCAGGGGAATGCGCTTCGGTTTCCTGGCAGCATTGCTGGTAGTCAGCGTCGGCTGCTCTGAATCGGAGAACACCGCCAGCTCGCCGACGGATGCGGCGAAACGGGCGACGCAGGCGGTCACATCACAAATGACGCAGACAGCGGGGGTGGTTGTTCCCATGCAGAGCGCTGCCGAGTATGTTTACGATCCCGCGGGCCGGCGCGATCCCTTTGCTCCTATTGTAAGCCGCGAGAGCAAGCAGCTCAGCACGTCCAGCCTCCCGCCGCTGGAGCGCTATGCAGTCAGTGAATTTAAAATGAGCGGGATACTCTGGGGCGGCTTCGGATATAAGGCCATGCTGGAAGGGCCGGACGGCAAAGGGTATTTTGTGCATGTCGGGTCCGTGATCGGACTGAACCGCGCGGTGGTGAAAAAGATAACCCAGGATTCCCTGGTGCTTGAAGAGAAATTTAAAAACTATATGGGCGCTGATGATCGAAGAGAGATTATTATTAATCTCCGGAAAAAACAGGAGGGGATGCAATGACGTCCGTTCAACCCCGTATCAAAATAAGCTGTGCGCTGCTCCTGGTTACCTTTATCTTCATGGTGAGCGGCTGCGCCGGCACTACGCCGTCGGCAACGCAAGGGACCAAATTGGTTGTCATTGACAAGATCGAACCGCAAGAAACGGACGGCAAAACCGAGCTGGTCATCTCCGGCGGCGATCCCATTCTGCAATATACGTCATTCCAGCTCACCGAGCCGCTCCGGTTAGTCGTTGATATCCCCGATGCCGACGTCAGCAAATTCAAGGACCCGCTGAAGATGGATAAAGGACTGATGGGTACGGTCACGCCGACCCAGATGGACACGATTGCGCGCCTTGAGATCGGACTCACTCAGGCTGTGGATACCAAGGTATATCAGTCCAACGGAAAGCTCATTGTTGAGCTTGCCAGGCCGGTGGACATAGCGAAGGCCGAAACCGAAGTTATCACCGCCGCAACGATCACTGACGTGGTCTCGACCCCGACTGCCGAAGCCCCAAAAAACGCGGCAACCGTGGTGAATTCGGTGAAGGCAAAGGCAGGGAAGGACGGCGTCAATGTCGTTATCAGCGGCAATGGCGCCATGCAGCCGAACACCTTCATGCTTGAAGGAAAAAGACTTGTCATTGACATTCCCGGCGCCATCAGCAAAGTACGTCCCAGCGTGATCCCGGTCCGGAAAGGCGGTCTCGACAAGGTGCGCGTGGGCCAGCATAAGGACCGCGACGAAAGAAAAGTGCGCGTGGTGCTCGATCTCACGAAAACCATGGAATACACCGTGACGCCGAGCGGAAATACCGTTATTATCGCCATGAACGCTGCGGCTGCGCCAGCGGCAACTGCAGCGGTCCCTGTCCAGGAAAAAGCCGCGGGGACACCGGAAACGGCCCCGGCCGCTGAAAAAGAGGTTGCAGCTCCCCCGGTTGCGGCAGCTGCGCCAGCACCTGCGCCGGCAGCTTCTCCCGTGCAGTCCGCAGCGCCGAAGGAAGCGGTTGAGGATTCCTCGATCCAGCCTTTGTCCCGTGAAAATGAAATGCTCGTGGATGGCAATAAGTTTACCGGCAAAAGAATTTCTCTTGACCTTCAGGACGCGGACCTGATCACGGTGATGCGTCTTTTTGCGGAAGTTGCGAATCTGAACATCATCCTTGCTCCGGACGTGAAGGGAAAGGTCACGGTGCGCATGGTAAAAATTCCCTGGGACCAGGCCATGGACATCATTCTGCGAATGAACGGCCTGGGCTACGTGCTTGAGGAAAATATTCTCCGCATTGCAAGCACCTCGGCATTGACAAAGGAATCCGAGGACCAGCTCAAGTCAAAAGAATCGAAAAAGAAGGCAGAGGACCTGGTGACCAGGGTGGTCTCCATAAACTATGCCCCTGCTAAGACATTGGAAGCGACGCTCAAAAAAGCCCTGTCTCCCCGCGGCGATACTGTGGTGGACGATCGGACCAATACCATCATTATCAAGGACATCGCCCGTAACATGGAAGATGCTCTTGCCCTCATCAAGATGCTCGATAAAGCCATTCCGCAGGTCATGATCGAGGCGAGGATCGTGGAGGCAACCCTCAACTTCAGCCACGAGCTTGGTGTGCAGTGGGGCCTCGACTATAAGGCCGGAGCGGGAACCGGCAACCCCACGGGCATGCAGTTCCCGAATTCGATCGGAGTAACCGGAGCGCCGAGTGCGGTTAGCGGGCCTTCGGGTATTGGGAAATACCTCGTAAACCTCCCGGCAGCGACCGGCCAGGGAGCGGGCGGCGCCGTCGGGTTCACTTTTGGCTCGCTCAGCAAGGCGTTCAATCTTGACCTTGTTCTGTCCGCGCTGGAGACTACGGGTGAGGGCAAGGTAATATCCACGCCCCGGGTAAGCGCTCTTGACAACAAAGAAGCGAAGATTTCTCAAGGTGTGTCTATCCCTTATCTTAGTGCGTCAGCGCAGGGAACGTCGGTGCAGTTCATTGACGCCACGCTGGAATTAGTGGTTACTCCGCATGTTACGCCTGACAATAAGATCTTCATGAAGATCACTGCCAAAAAGAACGCCCCGGATGCGTCCGTTGTGGTGAATGGCCAGCCTTCGATACGCAAGAACGAGGCGCAGACGGAAATCCTGCTGAATGACGGGGAAACAGCGGTGATCGGCGGCATCTTAATCATCGACCGCGGCGCCAGCGTTTCTAAAGTGCCGTTCTTCGGCGATCTGCCGCTCATCGGCTGGCTGTTTCGCACAAATTCTTCCTCGGAGCAGAAGCGTGAGCTCCTGATATTCGTTAAGCCGAGCATTGTGCGGGCGGCAGCGATATAGGTTTACCCATCGGCATGTGGTTGTGAAGAGCATGACAGCGTTTAAAGTATTCAGCATATAACCATTAGAAAGCTGAGGATCATGGATCCGCGAGGAAGGCATGGAGGTTTATTTATGAAAGCTATTAAAAAATATAAAGTCTTATCCTTTGTTTTGCTGCTGGCGTTATCGGTTCTGCTCCTTAATAATTGCGGTAAAGAGGCAGGTGATGTCAGCGCCGGATGCAACGGCGGTTACTGGGCAGTGTCCACGGATTCCATTGTCGGGCCAGCTGACGCTACACTTTCTACTGGACCTACTAACACGTCATATAGTATTGGCTACTCACCGCTTGTATTTACCGTGTTTGATAAAAATAAAAACCCGAAAAACAAAGTTTGCGTTGATTTCTATACTGATGGTTTTTATTATACGACTGGCAGCTATTTGGTAGTAAATCCCGGTACGGGGCCGATAAACCACATAACCGGAGTTACCGATGCAAGTGGAACAATTACGCTGTTTTGGATGACGGAATCGTTGCCGGTGTCGAATCCATCGGTTTCTACCACCCCAGGAGCTGATATTTCTGGTGATTCATGGGTCCAAGCATATAGTAAAGCGATAGGAGACACCTATACCGTAAGTTGGACGGTACTGGGATGGAAGCCAGCGCCGTAATTAAAATTCAAGAGTATTTATTTGTCGCGAGGCAGGGCGCTTGAAGCCCTGCCTTTTATTTTTTTCATGAAGATGTGAAGATTTATTCCGGTTCTGGAATAATTATGCAGTCCTTGAAAAAAAATATTAACCTCTCCCTTGAAGCCAATGACTTTGATGCATTCGTGGTTCTGGCTACGGACAAACCGCGCGTCGTGGGCCTTCTGGTGCGGATTTCCTACGATAAAGAGACACTTGTCGGCTGGCGCGCCATTAAAGCGGTGGGACTCACACGCGGAACGTGGAAATTCGGTCTTGACAGGGCCAGGCTTGTGTGAAAGAATATAAATATCAGGCATATATGGCGCACGAGGTTATGGAAAGGGCCGGTCATGCAGACAACTTTGGATAAAAGGGCATATACCTATAAAGATTATGCAGCGCTTCCGGAAGGCGCTCCCTGCCAGCTCATAGGGGGTGAACTGATTATGACGCCTTCGCCGGTTACGAAGCACCAGATAATTTTAATGAAACTCGGCACAGGTATTGCGAATTATGTGATGTCTAAAAAACTCGGACTGGTCCTTTTCGCTCCCATGGACGTTTATCTTGACGAGGAAGACACGTATCAACCGGATATTATATTCATTTCAAACGAGCGGTCGAATATCATCGGAGAAAAGAAAATAGAGGGCGCGCCTGACTTTGTCGCCGAGATTCTATCTCCCGCGACGGCGTATTATGACTTGAGGGAGAAGTTCAGAAAATATGAGAAGCATGGCGTTATGGAATACTGGATAGTCGATCCACACCTAAAAACCATTGAGCTTTATGCTAATCAAAATGGAAAATTTACCTTGATCCAATCGGTTGATTCAGGGGGGAGCTGCGCTTCACGAATTATCGGCGGTCTTGAAATTGCGGCAAAGGATGTTTTCGGAAAAGCTGAATTATGACGCCCGCGGCTGTTGCAAGGATGGTGGATTTATACCAGCTCAAGAACAGGGAGTATGCCCTCGCGGGCACGTTCGTCGGCGACGCAGTGGTCGAAGCTCAGGCGTTGCCGGGTTTTCGTGTTTTGCTGAAAGAGCTGTTTTGAGGTAACTACTCAGGTCAGTTTCAAGCCTTTGTAGGGCAACCCTTCAGGGTTGCTTCGAGCGGTCGCTCGTGAACCGACCGTACAAATGCAAGGCTAAAGC
>JAYTJE010000047.1:0-10658 GCA_043731355.1 Nitrospirota bacterium | reverse complement strand
GGTGGAAGCAATACGGTCAGCCGGCGTCGGCCTTGACGTGCTGCCGCCATTGATCGTTCACGAACAGGATGGAGGGTATACGGAGGAAGTGAGGGAGATTTACGGAACGGACGTCCAGGAATAAATCGGGGAAGCATTTGGACACGGATTAACACGGATAAGAGCCTGATAACGGCGGAATTTCTTGATTAAACCCACCCAAAAGGTGAATGTTTTGTTTTAGATGTTTCCGTTTCTTCCGTGTCCAAATGACGTTTTTTCAGGTTTATAGCAAATCTGCGCCCATCTGCGTAAATCTGCGGCCAAAAAGTTTTCACGGCGTTCTTTTCTTCTGCTGAAAATCCTTCTCAATGAGCCTGCGGAAAGCCTCGCGCGTTTCGACATCGTCCAGGTCCTTCACGTACCCGTCGATCTGCTGTATCGTTTCTTCATCCAGCTTCACCGGAACCCGCCGATACTCCGGCTCCTTCTTCCGCGGCAGCTCCACTTCGCCCAGCTTCAGGGTGATGTCCTTGATGGCGTCCCTGCCGAGCATCAAGTTCACTTTTTCGATGAGCTGCGGCTTCATGAGCGAGAGCTGCTGCATCCAGGCGGGGCTGTCCACGACCAGCGCCAGCTTCGTGCCATGGACCGCGAGCGGCCGCGCATGGAGGGCAATGGCGGCCCCCACGGCCTTGTCCCACTTGCCGAAAACGCGGTACTCGTTCAGTTTGCCGCCGAAGCCATACGACCTGAGCAGTCCGTCGAGAGATGATGACAATCGTGCGATCTTTCGCGCCATGTTTGCATAATAGCACACCAAGAGTCCTTTTGACAACAGCGGGCAAGACGGATATAATATTCAAATCCTGAATTGAACGCGCACTCGCGCAAAGGAGCAGCTATGCCGGAATTACGAAAAGACCCGATCACCGGACGATGGGTGATCATTTCATCTGAACGGGGAAAACGGCCCACTGAATTCCAGGACCTGCGCGCCAAAAAACGGGGCGGCTTCTGCCCCTTTTGCGGCGGCAACGAGCGCACCACGCCGAACGAGACGCTTGCCTACCGCGCGGGCGGCCAGCCGAACGGACCAGGCTGGAGGCTCCGTGTCGTGCCGAACAAGTTCCCGGCGCTCCAGATCGAAGGAGAGCTGAGCAAGGAAGGTGAAGGCATCTTCGACAAGATGAACGGCGTCGGTGCCCACGAAGTGATCATCGAGAGCCCGGACCATAATGCAACGCTGGCCACGCTGCCGCGGAAAGCCATGGAAGAGGTCCTCTGGGCCTACCGCGACCGCATGGAGGACCTGAAAAAGGACACCCGGTTCCAATACACCCTGATCTTCAAGAACGAGGGGCTGGCGGCCGGCGCCACGCTTGAGCACACCCACTCGCAGCTCATCGCGCTGCCCATCGTCCCCATCCAGGTGCAGGAAGAGCTCGACGGATGCAAGCGGCATTACGACCTCAAGGAACGCTGCATCTTCTGCGATATCATCAGGCAGGAACTGCAGACCGGTGTGCGTGTGGTGCTCGAATCGCAGCGCTTCATCGCGCTTGCGCCCTATGCGCCGCGGTTCCCCTTTGAGACCTGGATCATGCCCAAACAGCACCTCTCCTGCTACGCCTGCTCCACCAAAGAGGATTTCAGCGATCTGGCGGCGCTCCTGCAGGACGTGCTGCGGCGCATCGACCGGGCCTTGTCCTTTCCGCCCTACAATTACATCATCCACACCTCCCCCTTCCGGGAGGAGAACAACGACTACTACCACTGGCACATCGAGCTCATGCCGAAGCTGCGCAATGTGGCTGGCTTCGAATGGGGCTCGGGCTTCTACATCAACCCCACCCCTCCCGAGGAAGCGGCGAAGTTCCTGCGGGACATCAAACTGTGAAAATCCTGTTCGCGGCCTCCGAGGCCACGCCCTTTGCCAAGACCGGCGGCCTCGCGGACGTCGCCGGAGGCCTTCCCCCTGCACTGGCGGCGCTGGGGCACGATGTGCGCGTCGTTATCCCTCGGTATCGCTGCGTTGACCGGGAGCGGTTCAACCTGCGTCCCCTGACCGAATTTTATGTGCAGGTCGGAGCATGGAAAGAGCGGTGCGCTATCCTCTCCGGCAAAATGGGCTCCCGCGTCACGGTATATTTTGTGGAACATGACCGGTACTTCGACCGGCCGGGGATTTACGGCACCGCGCAGAGCGACTATCCGGACAATGCAGAGCGGTTCCTTTTTTTTTCACGGGCGGCACTGGAGCTTTGCAACGCCCTGGATTTCTCGCCGGACATCATCCACTGCAATGATTGGCAGACCGGATTCATGCCGCTCTATCTGGACCGTCTCTACAGAAGCAAAGCCCGGTTCCGGCGCACACGCTCGGTCTTTACCGTGCATAACCTGGGATATCAGGGCCTTTTCTGGCACTGGGACATGGGACTCACCGGGCTCGGCTGGAATGAGTTCACCCCCGAGGGCGTCGAGTTCCACGGGAAGATCAATTTCATGAAAGCCGGCCTTATCGCCGCCGATCTGATCACCACCGTGAGCAAGACCTACAGCCGCGAGATCCAGACCGCCGAGAACGGCCAGGGTCTGGAAGGCGTTCTCGCAAAACGAGCGAAGGACCTTTTCGGGATCGTGAACGGCATCGACTACCGCTTCTGGGACCCGGCCCATGACCGGGATATTCCCCGGACCTTCAGCGCGGCCCGCCTCGCGGGCAAAGCTGTGTGCAGGGAAAAGCTGAAGCGCGGCCTGGGACTTGCTCCCAGCGACGCCCCGCTCCTCGGCATGGTCACCCGCCTTGCGGCACAGAAGGGGCTGGACCTGGTCGTTGAGGCCCTGCCAACGATCATGGCCTCGGGAGCGCAGCTGGTGGTGCTCGGCGCCGGCGACGAAGCCTATCAAAATTTGCTTACCGACGCAAGCAGACGCTATCCGGACCGCGTGCGTATTCTGCTCCAGTACGACGAAAAACTGGCCAAACAGATCTATGCCGGGTGCGATATATTCCTCATGCCGTCCCGCTACGAACCCTGCGGCTTGAGCCAGTTGATCTCCCTGCGCTACGGCACGGTCCCCCTCGTGAGAAAGACCGGCGGGCTGGCAGACACGGTTGAGGATTACCATCCGCGCACCGGCCGCGGCACCGGGTTTGTTTTCAACGAGTACTCGTCCGGCGCGCTTATGCGCTGCCTGGACCGGGCGATCGCCGTCTATACCAACATCGAAGCCTGGCGCCGCCTGATGCAGGCAGGCATGCAACAGGATTTTTCCTGGCAACAATCGGCCAGGGAATATGAGTCGATCTACCGGAAGGCGATGAGGAAAAATAGCAGCAAGGCTCAAGTAGCAAGAGACAAACCATGGATACTGTAGAAAAAATAGAGCTCTCCATCCTGAGCGAGATCAGCAAGATCTCTAACTCCGGCGCAGGCCTTTCACAAAAACTGCACCGCATCGTCGAAGTGGTCGCGCGGGGCATGGGCCGGGAAGGCGCTTCTGTTTTCCTCATCGACAATTCGGGCAAAAACGTGACGCTCGCGGCGGCGATCGGTCTGAACCAGGAAGCGGTCGGCAAGCTGAGCTTTCCGGTCGGCATGGGCATTGCCGGATGGGTGGCCGAGCAAAAGGTGCCGCTGGCCCTGGAGGACCCGTATTCCGACCCGCGGTTCCAGTACGTCCCTGAATCCGGCATCGAACACTTTAAATCCCTGCTGGCCGCGCCGATCCAGGACGAAGACCGCTGTCTTGGCGTTATCTTTGTGCTGTCGTCCGCGGCTTGGAATGCGACCTCTTCCGATATCATGCTGCTTACAACCACGGCAAACCAGCTCAGCGGGGTCATCAGGAACGCCCGGCTCTTCCAGAACACCCAGGACCGTCTTGCCGAGCTGTCCACCCTCTACGAGCTTGGCAAAGCGTTTACCTCCACGCTTGATGTTGACCAGCTGCTGTCGCTTATCGCCAGGAACAGCACCCAGGCGCTCCACGCAAAAAGCTGTGCCATCAGGCTGCTGGACCGTCCCGGGAAAAGCGTCCTGTATACAACGCTCCCGTCAGGCCCCGCCGATGACGCGGTCAGAGAGCTGGATGCAAAGCTTGGAGAGTTGATAACCGCGCGGCTTCTTCGGGAGCGAAAACCGCTGCTCTTGAAAGAGGTGAGACTGGCCCCCCTGTTCCACGACGTATCAGGCCTGGCTGCCGGGTCACTCCTCGGCGTTCCGCTCGTTTTTCACGATTCGGTGATCGGGGTGATAACCCTCTACGACAAGCAGGAAGGTCAGCCGTTCGATGATGACGATCTTCAATTCCTGACGACCATCGCCAGCAGCGCCGCGGTGGCAATCGAGAACGCGGTCATGTACGGACGGATGGAGAATTATTCAACCGAGGCGCGGCGCCGCGCCGAGGAACTTTCGATCCTCTACGATATCGGCACCGCCATGAGCACGACCCTGAACCTCGACCGTCTGCTCCGGATCATCATGACCGCGGCGACCATGGGCGGAAGCGGACTCGGCTTTAACCGGGCCATCCTGCTCCTGACGAACGAACGGACGAACACGCTTCAGGGCATGATGGGGGTAGGCCCCCTCAGCTGGGAAGAGGCGGGGCGCGCCTGGGGCGAGGTCCTCGGCAGGCATAAGAGCCTGCTGGAATGGATCCAGACCGGCGAATTATTCGACAACCGTGATTCGGAACTGAACACGCTGGCGCGCGGCATCCGCGTCCAGCTGGCTCCCGGGGACAGCGTGCTGGCGCTCACGGTCCTGAACAAGCAGCCCTACAACATCGTTGACGCGCCCACGAGCCCCTTCGTGAACAAGGAGCTGCGGGAGCGGCTCAAGGTCCAGAGTTTCGCAACGGTCCCCCTGATCGCCAAGGACCGCGTCATCGGCGTCATCTATGTCGACAACCTGTTCAACCAGCGGCCGATCACGGACAACGATATCCGCTTTCTGACCATGTTCGCCCATCAGGCGGCCCTGGCCATCGAGAATGCGATCATCCACTCGAACCTGGAGACGCTGAACAAGGACCTGCGCTCCATGCATGAGCAGCTGGTCCAGTCCGAAAAAATGGCGGCGCTCGGCGCCATGATGGCCGAGATCACGCATGAGCTCAGGAACCCGCTGGTCTCGATCGGCGGTTTCACCCGCCGTCTGGCGAAGAAGCTCCAGGACCCCGAGGAAAAAAAGTATATCGATATCATTATGAGCGAGGTGACGCGGCTGGAAGCGATCATCCATGACAACCTGTCTTATATTAAAGAGCTGTCCCCCCAGTTCAAGAAAGTGGACCTGAACGCCCTGGTCAGCGATACGCTGATGTTGTACGAGGACGAGTTTGTCCGGCGCGGCATCCAACTCAAAAGGACCCTCTCGCCGTCACAACCGGTCCTCATGCTCGACGCACAGCAGATCAAGCAGGCGATCATCAATATCATCAAGAACGCCATCGAGGCAATGACGAGCGGCGGTGTGCTCGGCATAACGACCTCCGACCTGCCCGAAACACGGGAAGCGACGCTGGAGATCCACGACACCGGTCCGGGGATCCCGGCAAAGGTGATGCACAACATCTTTAATCCTTTTTACACGACAAAAACGCTCGGCACCGGCCTGGGACTGCCGATCACGAGCAGGATCATCAAGTCGCACCATGGAAAGATCGAGGTCGTGAACCGGGAGAGCGGCGGCGCGGTATTCACGATCCGGCTGCCCTACCGTCCGGACAACATACCCGAGCAGCAGCAAGAGCGTATAAATTTAACAGCGGTATAATACGTTCAGCAGTTATTCTTTCGACGGAGGAACGGTACATGAAAAAGATCCTGGTTGTCGATGATGAGGAAAACATCCGTATGCTGTATACAGAAGAGCTTCAGGACCTGGGCTATGCGGTCACTGCTGTGGAGGACGGATCGCAGGCGCTGGAGGCCATGAAGACCACGAAGTTCGACCTGGTCACGCTGGACATGCGGATGAAGGATGTGGACGGCATCGAGACGCTCCGCCGGATGAAGGAACTGGACAGCGCCATCCCGGTCGTCATCTCCACCGCCTACGAAGAATACAAACATGATTTCGGCAGCTGGTGCTCCGACGCCTACGTGGTGAAATCCGCCGACCTCTCGTCGCTGCGCGAGACCATCAAGAAGATACTGGGATGAGCGAACAGGTCGAGGTGGTCATAGAAAAACTCGTCTACGGAGGCAGCGGGCTGGCCCATCTCGTTGACGGACAGACGGTCTTTGTGCCCGGCGTGCTGCCCGGAGAACGGGTCCGGGCGAACATCAGAAAAAAGCGGAAAGGTGTGCTCGAAGCTTCCCTGGTCGAGGTCCTTGCCCCCTCGCGTGACCGCATCAACCCCCCGTGCACAGGTGAGAAGCAGTGCACCGGCGCCACCTGGCCGCATATCGCCTACCCGGCTCAACTCCTGCTGAAGGAAGAGGTCCTTCTGGACAGCCTGAAGCGCACAGGCGGCATGGCCCCGAAGCAACCGCTCCCCATCCTCGCGTCACCTCACCCCGATCACTACCGGCTGCGCACCCAGTTCAATGTCCGCATGAAGGACCAGACACAGCGGATCGGCTTCTTCCGCCAGGGGTCCTATGACCTGATCGAAGTCACCGAGGCGTTCCTCATCCACCCCCTTATCGACCGGGTGCTCACCGAGATCAGGAAGAGGGTGGATCGGCTCCCCCTGCTGCAGGAGATCCATATCAACATCAGCCCGGCTGGCGAAGCGCATCTTCTGTTATTCACGGCGCTGACCTCCTATCCTTCCCTATACGGTTTTTTCAGCGACCTCAGGACGGCCCTTCCCGAGGTCATCGGCATCACCGGGTTTGCCAACAGAAAAAAGGTCTTTTCCCTTGGGAAGAACCAGTTGACACTCGACGTGGAAGGAATAACACTGAAGGCCACCGAGGGGAACTTCTATCAGGTGAACTGGGAGCAGAACAAGAACATGGTGCGCACCGTGCTGAATTTTGCCGAGCTCACGGGTAGCGAAACCGTGCTGGACCTCTACTGCGGCATCGGCAATTTTTCGCTGCCGCTCGCACGACAGGCGAAGACCGTCATCGGCATCGAATCGGGTTTTTCTGCGATCGAGGACGCGAAGGCGAATGCAGCGCTGAACCGCATCACGAACACCGAGTTCATCGCTGATGATATGGACAAGGGACTGAAAATGCTGCTGGCGCGCAAGCTGCGCGCTGACGTGATCGTTCTCGATCCGCCCCGTGCCGGCGCCACGCTCAAGACCCTCGAACGGGTCCTTGCCTTCGTGCCGAAAAAGATCATCTACGTCTCCTGCAACCCGTCGACCCTGGCCCGGGACCTGAAGTTCTTCCACCTCTTCGGCTTCCGCCTTGACCGGCTCCAGCCCGTGGACATGTTCCCCTACACCTACCACATCGAATGCGTTGCCGAGATGGTGCGGGAAGAGTAGCAGCCTTCAGCTGATCGTTCTTGTCACGTAAAAATCCCCCCTCACCTTAAGCCTCTCCCCTAATGGGAGAGGGTAGGGTGAGGGGTTTTCATCCGCCCTTGTCCGACTTTCCGATTCTTCCGTGTCCAAGGTTTTTAAAATTAGGAGTAGCTGAATTAAAAAATGAAGGAAGTTTACTGCCGCACCAGGTCCCCGTATTCCCGCGGTTTTCGCTGCCGGAGGAACCCCCATGTCTCTGCTGCCGCGGCGCGCTCTTTGAGGTCAATATCGGCAAGCACGATGGCGTCCTTGCCGCCGGCAAGCTCCGAGATCATTTCCCCCCAGGGGTCGATGCAAAAGCTTCTGCCGTTGAAGCTGAGCTCGCCGTCCTGCCCCGCGCGGTTCACCCGGAAAACGAAGAAATTGTTTGCGAACGCATTCGCCGCGATCGCCCGCTCCCAGAGTCCGTGGTTGAGCGAAGCGGCCGTGGGCGCGAACACGATCTCGGCGCCCTTAAGCGCCAGGATGCGGCTGCCTTCGGGAAAGAGGTTGTCCCAGCAGATCTGAATGCCGATCTTTCCCTGCGAGGTCTCAAACACGGGAAAGCCGGAATCACCGGGAGAGAAATAGAACTGCTCGCGATAGAGCGGCAGGTCCGGAACATGGACCTTGCGATAAACGCCGAGCAGCCTGCCCTGATCGTAGACCGCGGTGCTGTTGTAATACTTGCCTTCCGTTGATTCGAAGAAAGGGACCACCAGCACAGCCCTGGACTTCCTTGACGCTTCGGCAAAAGGAGCCAGTGCCCCCGCAGCAACATCCTGGGCAAGAGAGAACGCTTCTTTACTTTCCTGTCCCGCAAACCAGGGGTAAAGGAATAACTCGGGAAAGCCTATGATCGTAGCGCCTTTCTCAGCCGCCACCTCAACCATTTCCACGGCGCGCTGTACATTCTTCTGCACATCAGCGCCCGCGCTCATCTGTATCCCTGCTATTCGCATAGTTTAACGCTCGCACCTATTGTGGAATTCGAGACTCAGCTTCTCCAGGAGATACGGATAATTTTTGGAGCGGATAAAGTGAAAGGGGTCATCACTCGTCGGACATTATAACTACTTCAGTTAGATATGCAAAGGTTTTTCTGAATCAGCGCGTCCCCGGCTCTTCTTGCCCGTCATTTCTTCATAGTGCCGCGCAAAGAACAACAATATAGACCTGGCCCCAGGAAGCTCCCATTATTGAGTCTCCACATGAGGTAAAATTTATTTCATCTCATACACTTTCAGCACCTCATCACCGTAATGATTGATGACCTTAACCGCGAGCTTGCCGGTCTTGGGCTGATCGAAGGGCTGGCTGACGGTTGAATAGAGCATGGACCAGGCCGCTTCGTCCACTTCCGCTCGGAGGGCGCGTGTCAGTTTTTCATACGGTTCATCCGCGCCGGTGAAGTAGGCATGTCGTACGAAGAAGCTTTCGCCGTTGTAGTTCGTGTCAATGAACCAGCAGGCTATGTCGTCGGTCGAGGAGCTGCGAATCTGGCCGGTTGTCGGATCGTACACGTCCACACCTTTTATTTCGACGGTGAGCTTGCCGTCTTTCACTTTTTTGACCTTCAAGTCCGGTTCGCCGAAAACCATGAAGAGGTTGCCCGCGCCGGTCTTTTTCAGCAGTTCCTCGCCCATGGCGAGGTCCGGGTTCATGCGCGCCAGCAGAACCGGCAGCTTGCCATATTGCTTGTGGCCCTCGGCTACGATTTTATCCGATGCTTTTTTGTTCTCCGGGTTGAATTGATTAACCGCTTCATTGGCGGAAGCATCAAAAGCAAAACCGCATATTACGAGCAGATCGAACCCCGTGCCCCTCACAGCTTCTTTTGCCGCTTCCTTGATAAGCTCTTGACCGACAGTTCCGTGCTCCGGCCCAATACAGACGGCAACGCGCTTCACAACACCCGCTGTCTTCGGCAAAGAGTTTCTCTTTTCACCCTCTCCCCCGCGCGGGAGAGGGCCGGGGTGAGGGGGAAATTCCGTATACTCACCCGCGAAGTGCAGCCACTCACCTGCATACGGCTCCAGACGGTCGAACTTCAGCCGTTCGTTCTTGACCGTATTCTGGACTCCCGCTTTTTTCAGGTTGTCGAGGATCATGGTCTCGAACTGCCCGGCGCCTGGAACTTTCCGCGCAGCCTTTTCAGTGGCAGGACGTTCTTCGTCCGTAGCAAGCACGCGGTGCGGAGACAAGCTCTCGACCGTGAACGGACCTGTGACGCGGATGCGCTTATTGTCTTCATAAGGCTGGTCATAGAGCGTCTCGGTATCGGCATGCCGGGAAATGGCCGCGTCGATCTCCTCGCGCTTCATGCCTTCCTTGATGTCCGGGTTATTCGCAATGGACTTAAGCGTCACGTGCGGCACGCGCTTGTACACGAAGCCCTTTTTTATGTCGCCTTCGGTCTTGTACGAAATCCCCCCGCCTTCGGCTCCCCCCTTTGTCAAAGGGGGGCTGGGGGGGATTTTTCCAGACGCTTCCATCTCCTTCTTCACCCCATCAGGAGTATCAGCAAGATAATAGTAGGGATACTTCGCCGCCATCAGCCGCGTACGTGCGAGCGCCAGCGCTACGCGCGAGGTGTCAACCGTGATCCACCGCCTGCCCCACTGCTCCGCCACATACGCTGTCGTTCCGCTCCCACAGGTCGGGTCGAGCACGAGATCGCCGGGATCGGTAGTCATGAGGAGGCAGCGCGCAAGCACCTGTGGCGTCGTCTGTACGGCATATATCTTTTCATACGACACACCAACTTCTGACCAAAGATTTGTTATTTTGCGATATGGGAAATCATCGTGGTACAGCTTGTAGCTCAGGCTACTGCCCTCTTCTTGAATTCTTTCTGTCTGAACAAGGGTATCCAACTTATCCTTGCCCACAACCCATGAACCACCACTTGGTGGTAAATACGTTTTCTTGTTCAGCACATACTTAAAGTCAGTATTGGCTGAATAGGACGGCGCTATTAATGAAAACAGTCTAAAGTATCTTGTACCTTTCGGATGGTCTTTGCTCATGAAGTCTTCTGGCTTTATCTTGATAGCAGTGCCATCAGGAAATTCAGCAAACCGCCAATGCGCTGTTTTCGGCTCCTCAGCAGAATCTGTGCCTTATTTTCGGTTCCGGTAGCTTGCCAAGTGTATGATATAAAGCAACTTGTAGCGTTTCTACGTTCCGATAAC
>JAYTJE010000046.1:0-4386 GCA_043731355.1 Nitrospirota bacterium | reverse complement strand
GTCGAGGAAACGAACAATGTTTAGGGTGCTGATCGCCGACGACGATTACGAGGACCGGGAGCTTCTGAAGCTGGAGATCCAGCGGGCGCTGGGCGGACTCGAGCCTGACCTGCGGTTTCACGAGGCAGCCAGCGTCCGCGAGGCGGTGAAGGTCCTGACCGCTCAGGTCTTCGACCTCATGACGCTCGATATCGAGTTCGACAAGATGAACGAAGGCATCGACGCGCTGCCGCAGCTCTTCGAGACCCATCCGAACCTGAACATCATTGTCATCAGCGGCAAGCTCGACAAGAGCGAGGTCTCGGAGCGCCTGTTCCGTTTCACCAGGGACAACGTGCTGAAGGGCAAGCGCTGGGCCCGGCATTTCGACGTGCTCGACAAGAAGGACGACAAAACCGAGGCCCTGCGGCGCGCCCATGACTTCGCGGCCAAACAGCGGGACGGGGCCGACACTATCCGCGAGCTGTTCCTCCTTGCCGAGTCCTATCTTGACCGGAACATGCTGGATAAATGCGAAGAGGTCTACCAGAAGATCCAGCGACTGGCACCCGGAGAGAACGAGTCGCGGGAGAACCTCCACATCGTCAAAGGCGGCGGGTATGCCGATCAGGCCCTGGAATATTTTCGCGCCGGCGAGCAGCTCGTGGCGGCCCTGCTGCTGGGCCACTATATCGAAAACCGGCTGAAGCTGTTCACCACGGCGGCGACGGGCCGCGTGTTCACGGTGCTGTCCGACGGGTTGAAGGAAATGGAGCAAGGCCGCCGGATCAGCCGCTTCAGGGCGGGGTTGTTCAACGACCTCATGTTCCTGCGGAACAAAGCGGTGCACAAGCCGACGACCATTACCGAAGAGGATTTCAAAACGCTGGAGAAAAAAATGGCGCTTCTGGAGAAGAAGGCGGCATGACCCCCCGGACCGTATGGAAATATGTTCCGCCCGCCGGGCCGGTCCTGAGCCTGCTGCTGATCGGGTTGGTGGTCCTGAGCGCGCTCCTCTATTACCGCGCCGTCAAGATCCAGCGGTTTCTGGAACCGGTCCTGGCCCTTTCCCAGCCGCGGAACGAGTTTACGCGGAGCATCAGTCTGAATTTTCAGCAGGAGTTCGGCGCGCAGCGGGTCGAGGGCATCCAGGCCCGGACGAGTTCCATCGTTATCGATCGGCGCCTCCTGTTCTCCGCGGATGGAGCCCGGAAACCATCGTCGAAGACCATCATCCGGAAACTGTCCCGCCTGTTCCTTTCGCTGTTAGAAGATACCCGGACCAGAAGCAACATCAGCCTCGTGCTGGTCAGCTTTCATTACCCCGCGGACGGGCCGAAGCATGCCACCAATGCGGCCCGGGCGCAAGCGCAGCGGATGGCCGGTATCCTGCAGGATTCACTCTATGAGGCGGAGCCTGAACTGGAAGCGAAGTTCAAGGCCTATTTCGCGGCCACGGTCCAGCCTGAACCTCTCCGGCGCGGAGAGAGCGACGTGATCGAGCTGCGCATCATCCCCTCGGAGCTGCTGCATATCGAGGTGTTGCAGAAGCTGGTGAAGTACGCGCATTAGCGCGGCTTTCAGCCGCGCGATTCAAAACTCAAGACTCAATATTCAATACGTTAAACCTTGAACCTCGAACCTCGAACCTCGAACCTTGAACCTTGAATATTAAATCCTACCCAATCGATACTATCCTGTCGCAGCTCAAAGAAACAGTGGCGCGCCATCCCGCCGTTGTCCTGTACGCGCCTCCCGGGGCAGGCAAGACCACCCGCGTGCCGATCGCGCTGCTTGACGTGCTGCCACGCGAAGTGGGACGCATCATCATGCTCGAGCCGCGCAGGCTCGCGGCTGTTTCCGCCGCGCGCTGGATGGCGCAGTCGCTGGGCGAAGCGGTTGGCGAAACGATCGGCTATTCCATCCGCTTTGACACGAAGACCTCGGACCGGACGCGCATCGAGGTCGTTACCGAAGGCATCCTGACGCGCCGCATGCAGTCCGATCCCGGGCTTGCGGGCGTGTCGCTCGTCATCTTTGACGAATTCCATGAGCGGAGCATCCACGCCGACCTGGCGCTGGCGCTCTGTCTCGATGTGCGGAGCGGGCTGCGACAGGACCTGAAAATACTGGTCATGTCCGCCACGCTCGACAGCGGGCCGCTTGCCGCGCTCCTCGGCAATGCGCCGGTCATTACTTCCGTGGGGAAAGCCTATCCCGTGGAAGAACGCTACCTTGAAGACCGGTCAGGCCCGCTCCCGCTGCGTGTTGCCGCGGCGATCAGAACGGTGCTCCGCCAGACCAATGGCGATCTCCTGGTGTTTCTGCCGGGTGCGGGCGAGATCCGGTCCTGCGAGCGGGAGCTCCGTGCGTCGCTCGACCTGACCGAGGACCGCCTTTCGCTCCACCCGCTGTACGGCGACCTGCCATTCGAAGAGCAGGAGCGCGCCATCCTGCCGTCGCAAGAGTTTCGCAAGATCGTGCTTGCCACCAACATTGCCGAGACGAGCCTGACCATCGAGGGGGTGCGGGTGGTCGTGGACAGCGGCCTGACGCGGCGGCTTCAGTATGATCCCGCAACCGGCATGAACCGGCTCGTGACGATCGATCTGTCCCGGGCTTCGGCAGAGCAGCGCAAGGGCAGGGCAGGCAGGCTCGGGCCGGGAGTGTGCTACCGCCTTTACGATCAATTCGCGCTCAAGGGTATGCAGGCCTTTACGCAGCCCGAGATCCTCGGCTCCGATCTTGCGCCGCTTGTGCTGGAGCTTGCGGTCTGGGGCGTCAAGGACCCGCGGCAGCTTACCTGGCTCGATGCTCCGCCTGCCGCGGCATGGAGCTCAGGCCTGCAACTGTTGACCGATCTTGGCGCGCTCGACCGGACCGGTTCGGTCACCATGGTCGGACGGGCCATGGCCCGTTTTCCCCTGCATCCCCGCTTAAGCTGTTTGCTGCTGCGATCACAGGAACTGGGCTGTATAAGCCTCGGTGTCGAGCTCGCCGCCATCCTTTCAGAACGGGACCTGGTTCGGAAAAATGCCGCGGCAGGGGGCAAAGAACCCGATGTGGCGGAGCGGGTCGCTCTGCTGCGGCAATGGCGGAACGGAAAAGAAGGGGGCAGCGCCGATGTCTCCGCGTTGCGCGCAGTGGACAGGACAGCAAAGCAGCTTCAGCGCCTGCTGCCTGCCACGCGGAATAATTCTCCGCAACGAGAGATGGATCCCGGCACACTGGCCCGGCTGCTGCTTGCGGCTTATCCGGACCGTGTTGCCAGACGCCGCGACGAAGGCGGCCGCGTGTATGTCCTGGCACAGGGAAGGGGTGTGCGGTTGTCCATGGACAGCCACTTAGTCAACGATCCCTTTATCATTGTCGTGCAGGTAGATTCCGGCATGAAGGCCGAAGGGGTTGTTCATCTTGCCGCGCCGGTGACGGAAGACGTGATTCGGAGCGAATGCGCCGCGCGTATTCAAACCGTCCGGAGGGTGGAATGGGACCGGGACCAGGGGCGCATCATAGCCGCCATCGAAGAGCGTCTCGATATCATGCCGCTGTCCTCGCGGCCGTTTAAACCGTCCGATGAGGAGGCAGCCCCGATCCTGTGCGAAGCGATCCGTACAACGCCTGGCATATTGATGTTCACCAAAGAGGCGCGCCAGTTCCAGGCCAGGGTTGGTCTGATAAAGAAGGCTTTTCCCGAAGAGACCTGGGCGGACCTCGCTGATCACTCGCTCCTGTTCAGGCCGGAGGAATGGCTGCTTCCCTGGCTTACGAACATCCGCACGGCCCAGGGTCTCGGCGGGCTTTCTCTCCTGCCCGCGCTCAAGGCGCGTCTCACCTGGGAACAGGGACGGCTGCTGGAGAAGCGCGCACCCGTGTCCCTTACCGTACCGAGCGGGTCTCAGATAACGCTGGATTACGCTTCCGGAGAGCAGCCCGTACTTGCCGTCAAGCTCCAGGAGATGTTCGGGCTGGCGGACACGCCGCTCCTGGCGGAAGGAAGGGTGAGGGTGCTGCTCCACCTGCTTTCGCCTGCGCGCAGGCCGGTCCAGATCACGCAGGACCTCAAGGGGTTCTGGAACAACGCTTATCAGCAGGTGAAAAAGGACCTGAAGGGCCGCTACCCGAAACATCCCTGGCCGGATGATCCATGGAATGCCGTGCCCACGAGCCGGCCAAAAAAACGCGGTCAGTGAACCGGCGCCCGGAGCGACCGCCTGACAGACTGTTGAAAATTTTTCTTGAGGGTCTTTGCGAGAGGTCCCTCGTGCGTCATTGCGAGCCAGAGGCGAAGCAATCTCGTTTTAACGCTCGGGATAAACGCCGCAATCTCGTTTTTCAATTAATCAAGAACAGAGAGATTGCTTCGTCGCGTACGCTCCTCGCAATGACGGCTAGAAGAGGACTTTT
>JAYTJE010000045.1:0-3780 GCA_043731355.1 Nitrospirota bacterium | reverse complement strand
CTGGCTCTATCTTGCCGGTCACAAGGACTTATTCAACGGTGAGATCGTGGGCTATGCGATGGGAGAGCGTATTACGAAGAACCTGGTCAGCCAGTCTTTATTCCGGGCCGTAGCAGCACAACGTCCGGCGGAAGGCCTGATTCACCATTCTGACCGTGGAAGCCAGTATTGTTCCTACGAGTACCGGGATTTGCTCGAACAGTTCGGAATGAAATCATCCATGAGCAGAAAAGGAAACTGCTACGACAACGCGCCGATGGAGAGTTTCTGGGGAACCCTCAAGCAGGAACTTGTTCATCATAGACGTTATAGAACAAGGCAGGAAGCGATTCAGGAAATAACGGAATACATCGAGGTCTTCTACAACCGGGAACGCCGCCAGGCAAGGCTAGGTTTTCTATCTCCTGCGGCTTATGCACAAAAGTTCTACACTGAAAAGCTGGCTGCATGAAAGGTTTGGTGTCCACTATTGACATCGGGCCTCATGTCCTTCACAATCCCGTCGTCATCGGACAGCACTTCAAGGACCTGCCCCGGCTGCATTTCCTTGACCTTGTTCGATGTCTTGAAAATCGGCATGGGGCAGGCAAGTCCTACGCAATCGATGCTGAAATCCGTTTTGATGTCCTTGTTATCCATCGGGATACTCCAACCATTTAAAACAAGAGAACTCAATGCAGGCTTTGGTCAGCCGTTATTCCACAATCCGAAATCCGCATTCCGCAAGCGAATTATTTCATCTCGTTCTCATGCCCGGCTTCAGCGGGCATTTTGACCGGGGAGGGCTTACCCTGCTTTTTGTAGTAATCATCAAGCGCGGATTTGAGCGCCTCTTCAGCCAGCACCGAGCAGTGCATCTTTACCTTGGGCAGGCCGCCCAACGCCTCAGCGACCACTGCATTCGAAATGGTGAGCGCTTCCTTGATCGACTTGCCTTTCACGAGGTCCGTGACCATGCTGCTCGTGGCGATTGCGGCGCCGCAGCCGAAAGTCTTGAACTTGGCGTCGGTAATGATGTCATTCTCCACCTTGATGTACAGGCGCATCACGTCGCCGCATACCGGATTGCCGACCGTTCCAACGCCGTCCGCGTTCTCGATCTCCCCTACATTATGGGGCTGTGCAAAATGCTCCATCACTTTTGAACTGTACTGTTCCATAGCTTCCTCCTCAGCGAACTTTCTCTTGTTTGAGCATATCTTCATACAGAGGCGACATCTCCCGGAGCCGCTGAACAATGGGAGGCAGCGCTTGTATTACGTAATCGATATCTTCCGCGGTATTGCCCATGCCGAGCGACATGAGCAGCGTTCCGTTGGCGACCGCCGCGTCCGTGCCGATGCAGCTCAGCACGTGCGATGTTTTAAGCGACCGCGAAGTGCAGGCGGACCCGCTCGAAACCGAGATCCCCTGCATGTTCAGGAAAAGCAGCATGGACTCGCCTTCCACGTACCACATGGACATGTTCAGGTTCTGCGGCAGCCGTTTCGTGGGATGGCCGTTGATCACCGCGTGATCGATCTTCTCCAGCAGGCCTTTCTGCAAACGGTCGCGCAGCGCGGTCATGGTGGTCATCCGGTTCGGAAGATCGGCCATGGCAAGCTCGGCGGCCTTGCCCAGCCCCACGATGCCGGGGACGTTCTCGGTGCCGGCGCGCCTGCCGTCTTCCTGGATCCCGCCTTCGATCTGGGGCTTGATCCGCACACCTTTTCGCACATAGAGCGCGCCCACGCCTTTGGGGCCGTAAAACTGGTGGCCCGAGAGCGAAAGCGCGTCAACGCCCAATGACGATACGTTCACCGGAATCCAGCCAACGGTCGCCACCGCATCCGTATGGAACAAAATTCCCTTTTCCTTAGTGATCCTGGATATTTCTTCGATCGGCTCGATGCTGCCGATCTCATTGTTCGCATGCATGATCGAGACAAGGACCGTTTCCTTCGTGATCGCCCTGGCGACATCAGCCGGGTCCACGAGCCCATAGTGGTCCGTCGGCAATGCCGTGACCGTAAAACCCGCTTTTTCGAGCGTCTTGGCCGGATGGAGCACGGAGAAATGCTCAAGCTGGGACACGATGATATGCTTGCCCTTCTGGCTGTTCGCCTGGGCCAGGCCCTTCAGCGCGAAGTTATTGGATTCCGCTCCGGAGGCGGTAAAAAATATTTCTTCAGGCTTGGCGCCGATGAGGGCAGCGGTCTTTGCCCGCGCCTCATCAACCGCGTTCTTTGCCTCCCGGCCGGTATCGTGCAGGTTCGAGGGATTGCCGAACCTAACCGTGAAGTACGGCATCATTTCTTCGACCACCTTGGGATGGGTGGGCGTCGTGGCTGCGTGGTCCAGATATACTTGTCTCATGATCAACATGCCCCCTTTCCCGCTACCGCGAGCTTTCTTCTCGGCTTCAGGAGCTCAGGCTCCTTTTTCCGGCTCTCGTGCAGCAGGTCTTCAAAACTGATGCTGTCAAGCGCTTCTTCTATTTTGGCCCCGACTTTGGTCCAGACCATGCGGGCGACACAGTCATCCGCCTGCAGGCAATCGTCGGATTCGCCGGGCTCCAGACAGTGCGACAACGCGATGGGCCCCTCAAGCGCGCGGACAATGTCGCCTATAGTCAGTTCAACAGGTTTCCGTGCGAGCAAGTAGCCGCCTGCCGGGCCGCGCACACTCTCGATCAGTCCGGCCTTCCCGAGCTTATGCAGGAGCTGCTCAAGGTACGAAAGCGATATGCCCTGGCGCTCGGCGATTTCCTTAATGGTCATCGGCCCCTTGCCATGCCGGGCGATCTCGTATACCGCCCGTACTCCATATTTCCCTTTGGTGGATAGTTTCATGAGACGACCTCGCGGGGAAAACCATCCGATTGTAAATACAGGACTAGTTCCATCCTCAGTAGGTTCATTGTTAAGATAACAAACTTGACTATTTCTGTCAAGTATATTGTTTCGTGTTCGCGCTTTGCCAATTATGCTATACTCCCGCCATGTTACCGACCACTCCCCATACCCCCATCACCAGCAAAGACAACACGACCATCAAACATCTGTACGCTCTTTCAGAGTCCAAACAGCGGAAAAAGGAACAGGCCTTCCTGATCGAAGGCGTCAAAATGGTCGAGGAAGCGCTTCGAGACAGCCTCGGCGTCAAGACAGTCATTGCCTCCCCTTCCCTGATGCAGCACCACGGCAAGGGTGTGCTGAAACTCGCCGAAAATCGGTCTATTGAAGTGCTCTGGATCTCAGAGCGGTTGATGGACTCGATCGCCGAAAGCAAAACTCCCCAACCGGTCATGGCAGTGGTCGCCATGAAGACACATTCCGAGCAAAGCCTTCTGGCCAATAACGCCGGCCTCATCGTTCTGGCCCATCAGCTTCAGGACCCGGGAAACCTCGGCACCATCATCAGGACTGCCGAGGCAGTAGGCGCATCGGGCATTGCGATCACCCCGAACACCGTGGACCCCTTTAACCCGAAAGCCATCCGGGCGTCAATGGGCAGCATCCTGCGCGTGCCGATCGTTCAGGGTACGGAGGCATCGGCGTTCATAAAGATTTGCAAACAAGAAGGCTTTCAAACAGTGGCGACAGTTCTGACAGGAAAAGCAACCCACTTCGATATTGACCTCAGGAAACCAACGGTGGTAGTTCTCGGACAGGAGGGCGCCGGACTGCCGCAGGACATCATGGCGGACATCGATCTGCAGGTCCGCATTCCCATGGCGTCAACGATCGACTCGCTGAATGTGGCGACTGCGGCTGCGGTGATCTTGTATGAGGCCTTCAG
>JAYTJE010000044.1:0-7739 GCA_043731355.1 Nitrospirota bacterium | reverse complement strand
AAAGTGGATAGACCTATCCATTGAGCACTCAAAAATAAAGGTGGATTTGTCTAACCGGTCTCAGCTAAAATAATCGAAGAACACCGCACTCTCAAGTTGATCAGATACGATCGATCGACAATAAGCGGTTTCGGGACCATATCGGCGAGATATCGGACAAGAATAAACAGCTCTTCCTCGACAGCTTGAAAATTCTTATTCTTGAATAAGACACATCACTCCGCCCACATTCAGCGCTGGAAAGCTGTGTACCTTGCAGGCAATAAGTAGATAGATTCTGAAAATTCTCATCCCTTATCTTCATTGGAGGTTTTACGACCCATGCTGATCCGCAACCTGAAGGACTGCGCGGAGTTCATTTCCGGCGACGGCTGTGTGCTGCGCGAGCTGCTGCACCCCGACAAAATGGACTTAAAGCTCGGCTACAGCCTGGCCCATGCCATCGTGCATCCCGGCGATATAACCCTGCCGCACCGGCTCAAGACCTCGGAGGTCTACTATATCATCGAGGGCGAAGGCCTTATGCATATTGATGAAGAGACGGCTGTGGTGCATGCCGGCGCCACGATTTCCATACCGCCGATGGCCGTACAGTTCATCGAGAACAAGGGGAAAACGGACCTGGTGTTCCTTGCGATCGTCGATCCCGCCTGGCGAATGGAAGACGAAGAGGTGCTGACGGAGGGTTGTTTGTAATAATGGTCCGAAAACAATAGAGAAGGATCTCGACCCCTCAGTGCGGCGCTGGTTTCCTGACGAGCTCTATTCTTAATTTCACCTGTTCCTGTTGAAACACCCCGTCACCGGGCAGTTCCTTGAGATCTCCGAAGAGTTTCAACTTGTTCTGAAGCTCGCCGGTTCGCCGGGCCTTGATCGTTACGAAGAAGATCATTTTTGAACCAGGCGCTTCCCTTCTCACGATCGTACCGTTGACCCGGGCAATCGCTTTTTCAACGTTTACCGCCGCCTCCTCCAGGTCCATCACCTGGAGAATGATCGAGGGAAAGGCCTTGTCCGCGGAGACGGCTCCGGCAAACGGTGCAACCGGTGCAATCGATTTTGCTTTTCCGGCTGCCTCAGGCGACGCATCCGGGGAAGTCATCGCTCTACCCTGAGTCCTTCCGATGCCGGCTTCTTCCTTTTTCAATAAAGGCAGAGCGCTCTCGCCGTCCGCGGGGTACGTCTGTTTTTCCTTCGTTGGGACCATGGGCGCAGGCGCTGCCGCCTGGTTCTGGAGCGCCGGCTGCGCGGGTTTCTCGTATTCCCGCTTCATGGCGGACTGCATGTTCTGGTAGATGAACACGGCGGTCACGGCAATGAAGAGAACGCCCACCGCCTCAAGCGGCAGTTTGATATACAGCGGAAAGAAAAACCGCTGGAACCAGCTTTTCTTTTCAGCCTCGGCGCGTACTTTTGCCATGATCTTCTGTGTCATCCAGGCCGGAGGGTCGAGTTCTTCCACGGACCTGATATGTGCCACGGTCTGCCTGAGCTCCTTGAGCGCCTCCCTGCATTTCACGCAGGTCGTAAGATGCTCTTCGATCGCTGCCCGGTCTTCGGAGGTTATTGCGCCGTCGATATACTCGGACAGCATATGTCGGATGTCGTTATGGTTCATTGAATGCTCCCCATGCTCTCTTGAGACACTCCTTAATCGCCTCTCTTGCCCGGAAGAGCCGGGACTTTACGGTCCCGGCGGCAACCGTAAGCATCGTGCCGATCTCTTCGTAGGAAAATTCCTGCAGGTCCCGGAGCACGATCACTTCCCGGAAATCGGGTTCGAGCGCTGCAATGCACTCCTGCACTTTTTCCCGCAGGTCGCGCTGTTCCAATTGGTCGAGGACCGAGGCTGCCTTTGACGGCGGGTCGGCCATGATGGCCCCGTCTCCTGTTTCGATGGGGTCGTCCAGGGAATTGACCTCATGGAATTGGCGAGACCGCACCTGCTTCAGCCGGTTCCGTGCCTGATTAACGGTGATCGTGGTGAGCCAGGTCGTAAAGCGCGAAGCCCCGCGAAATTTTCTGATGTTCCGAAAGGCGGCAACAAAGGCATCCTGCACGATCTCGGATGCATCGTCGCCATCTCCGGCTATCCTGAAGGCAATGTTGAACATCCTCTTCTGGTGTTTCGTCACCAGCTGTTCGAACGCGCCCAGGTCGCCCTTTTGGGCCGACGCCACGAGCCCGGCATCATCGTCATGTGTCGTCTGTTCGCTCATCCTATTAGACAGTTTGTTCCATAATTAGTTCCCCAGCGGGTGATGATGATTGTACCCTAAAATGACGGGAGTTTCATCATGAAATAGATGCCGGTTGTGCTCGTAATTCAGCTGTGATAGTATTCTAATAGTGGACATCTGATTGCTGCGGCCAGTCGGCCTTTCCGCGGGAGCTGAAAGACCACAACCGGAACACCGTCCTTCTCACCGGCATGGAAACGGTCCTGTTCCAGCTGCTCAAGGTGGCGGGCGCCGAGGAGTTTAAAAAGATATCGCGGAGGATCAAGTAACGTTTCAGTTCGGAGTTTTTAGTTCGGAGTTGGGGTGAATGTCATGGCTGAAGAACTGATACCGGTTGACGTACAGAATGCGATCAAAGAGACCTTTTTCAAGGAATTGAAGGACGAGGTCCTGATCGAGGTCTATACCCTCCGCGGGGTGAACGACCAGTTCAACACCGCAACGGTCCAGCTCATCAAGGTCCTGGCGGGGTTGACCGACAAGATCAAGACGAGCTTTCACGTCGTGGGAGACGAATTGTCGGTCAAGCGCAACGCCCTGCGGTCTCCCACGGTCCTGATAGCGCCGGACAAATACCGGGTCCGCTTTACCGGCACGCCGCACGGAGAAGAGGGACGGTCCCTCCTGGTCACGATCATGATGGCCTCGACGGGCAAGACCATCCTGACCGCGCAGGCCATGGAAAGGATGGCCGGGCTTAAGGAAAAGCGGGACATTCAGGTCTTTGTGAGCCCCACCTGCCCCTACTGCCCGCAGCAGGTCCTGACGGCCTTTTCCGCGGCCATCGTCAATCCCGCGATGATCTCGGCCGACGCGGTCGAGATCTACGAGAACCAGGACCTGGCGGAAGCGCTCGGTTCGCTCGCCGTGCCGCAGACCTTCATCAACGGCACATTCACCGGCGCAGGGCTCCAGCCTGAAGAGATCTTTACCGAGACCCTGATGACCCTGAAGGAGCCGGTCTATCTGACGGAAGAGATAACGCCGGGCGAGCCAATCAAAAAAGACCTGGTGATCATCGGCGGCGGCCCGGCAGGCCTTACCGCGGCGATCTACAGTGTGCGCTCGGGGCTTAAGACCATCATTCTCGAAAAGACCGCGCTGGGAGGGCAGGTTGCGATCACGCCCGTGGTCGAGAACTACCCCGGTTATATGCGGATCGGCGGCAAGAGTCTGGTGGACCTTATGGCCCAGCAGGCGGCGCAGTACGCCGATATCCATGTCGGCGAGGTCGTGAAAGAGCTCACGCGCGAGGCCGGAAGCTTTCACGTCAAGACAAGCCGGGCCATCTATATTGCTCGGGGCGTCCTGCTCACGACCGGCGCCGCGCCCCGCGTCCTCGGTGTCGCAGGCGAGAAGCGCTTCCACGGCAGAGGGGTGAGTTACTGCGCCACCTGCGACGGTTACTTTTTCAAGGACGGCAAGAGGGTGCTCGTCGTGGGCGGCGGGAATACGGCAGTGGCGGATGCGCTCTACCTGCACAACCTCGGCGCCGACGTCACACTGGTACACTGGCGCGACACGCTGAAGGCCGAAGCGCGGCTGCGGGAAAGTTTAAAACAGACCGGCATCCCGGTGCTCTGGAACAGCGAGGTGCGCGAGATCCTCGGAGAAAAGATCGTAAAGTCAGTCAAGATCGAGGACAAGACCGAAAGGACGCTGAAGGAGATGCCGGTCGACGGTGTGTTCATCGCGATCGGGTACGTGCCGAACAACGAGCTCGCAAAGAACCTCGGGCTTGAGCTTGATGAAGAAGGGTATGTCAAAGTGGACCTCACCACGATGCGGACGTCCGTGCCCGGCATCTACGCGGTCGGCGACATCACCGGCGGCCTGAAGCAGATCGTCGTGGCCGTGGGCCAGGGTTCCACGGCCGCCATGAGCGCTTTCGAGGATATTTCGAGCAAGCTCGGCGAGGAGGGGAAGGTTGCGGAAGCGGCGAAGAAGGGGTGATTAGCGTAACAGAGACTACCACTTGCGGTCTTGGTTTGTCGGCCACGGATTTTTCGGGGGATCAATGGGCGCTCCATGACTTCACGTACAAACCGCAGTTTCAGACAAGCGAAACGATTATCGAATACTGCTCGTAACTTGCACACGAACTCGGTGTTGAGGGGCCGGCTTCATGGCCCCGCTCGAACACCAGGTTGGAACTATTTTTTGGCTTTCCTGTTGCTTGCTAGATCGAGGAGGGCGTTGGGATGTTTTGCGGCCACCTGCAGTAATACCCGCGCAGGTCCCTCTGGTTTGCGCCGACCTTGCTCCCAGTTGCGAAGCGTAGCCGTGCTTATCCCCATAAGGATTGCAAACTTGTCTTGCGACAGACCGTATTGTTCCCGTATCTTTTTCACTTCAGATTCTGCGAAAGTAAAGATGCGTGAAGGTTTCATGGTGCGTTTCATGATCGCCCCACCTTGTTTTACGCTCTTCAGCAGCTCATCGAACAGTTCTTTTTTCATTTTAGTTCTCCTTCAACCATCTTCTTTAATTGTTTCATCTGATCCGGCGTTAAGTCGTCCCGCTCATTCTTGGGATAAGCGAACAGCATCAAAATGACCTCCGGCGAAACAAACCAATAATAAATCACCCTAGCGCCACCACGCTTCCCGCGGCCACTTGCCGACCAGCGGAGTTTGCGAAGCCCTCCGCTTCCCGGAATGATTTTTCCTGCATCCGGCCTTTGAACAAGTTGAGCCTGCAAGAGCCGATATTCATCATCAGCAAGGATGTCTTGGATGCGGCGAGTGAATATTGGGGTCTCTATTATGACCATGGTTGATTATACGTCAGTGGCGTATAGAAGGCAAGGGGAATGTTCGCAGAGTGACGAAATAACAAAGGGGCTTGGTGTTCTGTGTGCTCATGTACGCATCTTATGATTTCTTCTGCTGATTACTACTATTTACTTTCTTGAACGCGAAGCAGGATGCAGTATTCATAGAGAAGAAGCTGTTCAGCAACGTCATCGCATTCAGAAGTGAATCGAGGGAGCCGACACCCATAACGTTACGAACACATTTAATGTAGTTCTGTATAAATATGGGACATGACCAATCGCCGTTTGGATCGCTCGGGTCACGCCGTGGACGACCAATAGCAATGTATGCCGTCTTCAGGCCCTTAATGCGGGTGTAGGGCGCGGGTCACAGCGTCCCACACGACCCGCTGGTTGGATATTTTGCTATTTATGCGGTTTTCCAGTGAAGGGCCAGTTTTTTGTGCGCCGCGGCACAATCACGCAGGTAAAGATTGATTAGGGTCTGGTAAGGGACGCCAATCTCCTGCGCAAGAGCCTTAAAGTAACTGATAGTGCCTTCATCCATCCTGAGGGTTACTTGACGCTTGAGCCTGCTGGCATAGGGGTTTTTGATTGCCTTAGAAAAATCGTATTCTTTTCGCATAGTTTTCACCTTTCCCAATAACGCTTTTGTTCTGTACGTGTTGCTTTCCGAGCAGAGATGATTCGAATAACGTCATCGCTTTCTCGATAGCAATGGCAAACAACCATCAGGCGAATAGAGGCGCTTAAACCGAGAAGAATGAAGCGATCCTCGTCGCCGGAATGGTCGGGATCATGAATCATCTGGGCATTTTCATCGACGAACACAGACTGTGCCTCTTCAAAAGATATCCCGTGCTTCTTCTGGTTTGATATGTTCTTGTCCTTGTCCCAGTCAAATCTAATATGACTCATATATTTACATTGTAAAGATATAATAATGACTTGTCAAATTGAATTATGGGGGCCGACTTGCAGGTGTGAATAAAGGAGAAGAGATAAGAGAGGTGCGGCGTTCTTTGCCGCGACCATTTGATTCGTTTGTGATTTATGAACGTTTAGAAACAACGTCCCGAAGATTGTGCGAAGGGTTTACCTCCACGGACTTTGTTTCGTTTGCCACTTCCTTCGAGGGCTGTTCGGTTTGCATAGAGCGCTGCATCAGCGTCTTTAGCATCGTATGCAACTTAGGAATTTCATTTGGCGCATGGAACCATCTAAGAACGCTCCGCATTAGCTGTGATTTCTTATGTGCTTTGTTTATTTTGTATTTATAAATATCTAAAAATAATTCGATCGCATAAAGGTATAATCGATAATTTGTGTTTTTTAATTTTCTCAGATTCGATATATATTCAGGGACAGCAGTTACGGCATACATACTGTGGTTCATGGCATTATTAAATTGAACAAACTCCGCTTTGCTTTTCATTGAAGTAATGAATGACGGTCCCGTGCGAACTTTATCAAGATAATCAAAATAAAATATCGCGTCCTTGTAGTATACATTTGCAATAGTGTTAGCTAATTCAGAGGGTAAGTCGTTGATACAGCCAAGTTCTTCCGTTATTGTCTCTTTCGCGTGAATTAAAGCTGTACTATTAATCATTGCTTACTCCTTGACCACCCTTGAAGATAGCCTGACCTAAGAGATTACCGGGCAGCAAGTATTTTTTCTTTTTTCTTTCTCTTCCTTGTTCTAACGTGTAGACCCATCAATTTAGCAATATCGCATAATTCATCTCTTGATATTATTAAAGGCCCTGCATGGTAGTCGAGCGTTTCTATAATAATGCGTCTTTGTTTTCTATATAACGAGAGAGACCAAGCATCAAAGTTGCGAACAATTTTGTTCTTGTCTGACAATTTAACAGTGCGATCATTGGATGTCGTTTTTTGTTCCATTCAATTGTCCCCTTAGGTTCAGTACGAATTTTTCATTTGGTTAGCAATATACAGGTTGAAAATGGGGAGCACGATTAATTGTACAGTCGCGAAAGCTATGATTATAATTAAGCCAAGAAATTGACTAACAAAAATGCTCGTCAAGAATAGGAAGTAAAACACTGATGCGCTAAATAAAGTAATCGCGGAAAAAGCGTTATCAGGTTCCTTTGAAGCAAAAAACTGCCAGGGACCGAGCGCCATACCCCAAGACCATAACAGATACGGTATAAAACGAATACCGGTATCACCCGTATAAGATCGGGAACATATGAAAAAGGCGAAAACACAAGTGCCGACAATCAATAGGTTTGTATAAAATTGAGATATGAATCCGAATAGGTGGCCGAAAGGGTTTTTTCTTTCATAGAAGTATGCAGCAATTCCCGAAATTGGTAAGCCAGGCATCATTAATATGGAAAGTATCCAGGGAGAAGTGAATACGAGCAAAATACCAATTCCAATTAACCTCCATTCACCTAAAAACGCAAGCCAGATGCCACCTACAATGCCACCGGCGAGATTAAGAATCATAATTGGGACACTCAATATTTCCATAATTTTGTTTAGCATGGTCGAACCTCCGTTTCATTCCGATAATGCGGCGATAACTCGCTGCCCCGAAGGGGCGACGATGTAGATTGCCTGGTTCCTACGGCGCGGAACAAATCGGGTCACGGAACAAATCGGGTCAGGTCTTGAATTATCACTTTTCGTCAAAACGCTTCACTGCTTTGCTAACCGTAGTATAGTGTATTCCTATATGATCAGCAATC
>JAYTJE010000043.1:0-26727 GCA_043731355.1 Nitrospirota bacterium | reverse complement strand
CACTTGTCAAGTTAGGCGAAAAAATCGATTAAAATGTCAAAGCCTGCATTTACGAAGGCTGAAAACGCTCACATGACGAAAAGAGTGCAAGATTCAGGTAATACAAATAACTTATACTAATTTCTTTTACAAATTTACTATTTTTTTATGATACACTCTTTAAGTTCGTTCACTGGTTGGCTCATAGAGGAAGAGACGTTCGAGACTGAAAGGAGTTTGTTGCAATGGTAAAGATGAAAATTTTATATTTCTTATTCGCTTTCACGCTAACGCTTTCCGTAGTGCAAAATTGTAAAGCTGAAAGCTTTGATCAACGATTAAAGAAGCTAGAAAAACAGGTTACGTTAATAGAAGGTAGCCAGTTTGATGCAGAGCTTAAGGATGGCGTTAAGCATGCTTTAAGCATTAGTAGTGATACCGTTAAATATGTTGGAATTATTGCAGCAATAATTTTGCCATTTCTTTTGCTAACTATAGGATATCAAATCATTAGATCTTCACAATTTGAAAAAGAAATTCGTGAAACTAGAAAAATGATGATTGACGAATATGAACGAATGATTGAAATTAGACGCGAGTCGGAAAAACTTATTAGTGAGACTCGGTCTAAAATGGAAAATTTAGAAAATTTTGTTGGAACTTTGGCGACGGATTTCCTGCAAAAAGCAACTCCCAGTCTATTTGCGGAAGTTAAGGAACAGGCAAGTCAGGCTTTTGCAGAAATTAAAACGATAGAAGACGATCTGAGTAAAAATGTTGAGTTGATGAAAAAGTTGGAGTCATTGGATTTGACTTTAACCCCAACAGTCTATCTAGAAAGAGGTAATATTTATTTAGGGCAGCGAAATACAGTAAAGGCAATCGAAAATTATAACAAGGCAATTGAACTTAAACCAGACGACCATGAATTATATTTTAGAAGGGGCTTAGCATATCAAAATTCGGGGAAAATTGAAGAGGCTATCCCCGATTATGAGAAGTCTATCAAGTTGAATCCAAAACATTCATTTTCATATGCAAGCGCAGGTGTCTGCTATAGAGTGACTGGGAATTTCACTAAGTCATTACAGTATCTCGAAGAAGCAATTAAGCTGAATCCTTCATCGGAATACTCTCTATTGAATAGAGGTAAGACGTACTATGAATTAGGTCAAAAGGAGTTATCAGTTTCCGACTTCGAGGCAGCAGTTAAGATAAGACCTAAGTCGGCCACTCCTCTTTCTGAAATAGCAAACTTTTATGGACTTAACGGTAATTACGACAAAGCAAGAGAATATTATTCGCGAGCGCTGGAGAGAGAGCAGAATTATGCAAATAAGGTAAATCTGTCTGAAATATGTTCTTGCATTAAAGATTATGCAAACGCAGAAAAATTAGCTAATGCTGCCTATTTAGACGCAGCTAGCTCTAGGGAAAAAATAATGTCCAAATATGTCCTAGTAACGGCGTTGATTCTGGGTGGTAAGGATTACGAGGTGGAGTTAAAGTCATTAGTTCAAATGGTAAAGGAAGCTGTTGATTTTGAGGTTGGTGGTTGGACATTTGATGAGATGATTAATTGTTTGAGCGATATATCGGTACAGGAGGCAAAAAGAAATTTGGTGAAAAAAATGATTTTGCTTTTGAGGAAAGAAATTAGTCCGGACGGGTTCTATACTGCCTAAGACAGCTTAAAGTGTGAGGTGGCGTCTGTGGCATCTGGGGTCATGGCGTCTGGTGGCGTCTGGGGTCAGACTTAAAACATGAGTTGTTAGCCGCTTGTTAAGCTATTCAACCGGATTGAGAAGCCGGAGACGGATGAGTTTTTTGGCAAGATTGTAAATGTCCTTACTGCTTCCTTCCTTACGAATCCCGACCGCGACGATGTAAACCATGATTTTATCATTGATCACGCGATAGACGATCCGGTAACGCTGACCTGCGGCCCGGAGGCTCCGGTAGCCGGACAATTCCGCTATAAGCGGTTTTCCCTGTTTTCCCGGCTCTTCTCCGAGGTCATCGATACGCTTGATGATAAGCTCTCGCACACGCCTGTCGGAAAGGCCTTTGAGCATCTTCAGGGCTGTCGGTGCGATGATGATCTTGTAGGTCATGCCGTCAGTTCCCGCATTGCCTTTTCCCAGGCCACGCCCTTGCCCGCGGCGATTTCTTTGATGCCCTTGTGCAGGGCTGCGGTCATTTCCTCGTCACTCAGTATTTCCAGTGTTTCCATGATCGATTCATAAAGGTCCCAAGGCATGACGGCAAGCACCGGCTTGCCCCGTCGCGTGATTGCTACGGCGCTCTGTCGCTTTTCCAGCTTCTCCGGCATGGCGGTCAACTCGTTCCGTGCCTCACTCATGGAATAGTTTTTCACTTCCTTCAGCATAAGGTGTCCTCCTGAATTTGTACTTCGAATTGTACAAATATATGTGCAGAAAGTCAATGCGAAAAAGTGAATAGCATCTGGGGGCAGACTTAAAACATGAGTTGTTTGGTAACCAATCTCTCCTGTCCCCGTCGTCTCGTTCGCCATCCTGCAGGCGCCTCGCGAAGAAGGCTGCCACAAGATTCATGGATTTGCAGTGACAGAAAGTCCTTGACCCTTGTCACGTGACGCGTTACAATCAGCCGGTGATCGAAATATTCAAGGACAAGTATACACAACAATTCCATGCGACCGGCAAATCGAAGAAGCTGCCGTCCGAGCTGCTTCAGCGGGCCAGACGGCGGCTTGAATATATTGACCTTGCCACCTGTCTTGACGATCTCAAGACGCCGCCCAGCAACCGCTTGTACGCGTTAACGCGGGACCGGGCAGGGCAGCATTCAATTTCAATCAACGAGCAATGGCGCATCTGTTTCAGGTTCGATAATGGAGACGCGTACGACGTTGAAATCACGGATTACCACTAAGAGGGATGACATGGCTATCAAAAATACTGGTGTAAGAACGGTGAGCCCGATCCACCCCGGGGAGATGCTTCGCGAGGATTTCCTTCCTGATTATGGCATGACGCCCACGGCATTTGCAGCTGCAATAGGTGTATCGCGTCAGACGGTTAATGAGCTGCTCAATGAGAGGCGGGCGGTTACTCCCGTAATGGCGCTGAGTCTGGCGCGGCTTTTCGGGAATACGCCCCAGTTCTGGCTCAATGCGCAGGCTGCAGTGGACCTGTGGAAAGTGAGAAGGAGCAGCAAGGCCAAAATAGCTAGAATCCGCCCACTTTCAGCAGCGTTATTTCGCGACCGTCGGGGAAAATCATGACCGCGCTGATAGAAAAAATAACCATTCATCCTCCCCCGCCGACGAATGATGACCGCCGCGCCCATGACCAGCGGATAGAGGACACGGTCGGGCTTGGCCCGCTGGCAATTTCGCTGGCAGTCCTGAAAAAGCTTCCCGCGCTCGTGCATGCAGGACAGGCGTTTCCCTGCATCATCGCACGGGCCGGAGCGGAATGCCGGCTTATTGACGCCGGGACGGACCGCTCCTATTCCGTGGCGCTTGACCTGGGGACCACGAACCTCGTGGCCTTGCTCTATGACAATGTGGGCCGCCAGGATGTGCTGACCCGCAGCCGGGAAAATCCGCAGGTCGCCTTTGGCAGCGATATCATGACCCGCATGCATAATTCCATGTCAATTCGCGGCAGGGACGTTTACGATGTTTTGATCCAGGGCATCAACGAACTTATCTCGACCCTCTGCCTCGAAGCGGGCGTCAGCCAAAGCGATATCCACGCAATGACTGTAGCAGGCAATACCGTCATGACCCATTTCTTTCTGGGTCTCGATATCAGCACGATCCCGGTCTATCCCTATGTGCCGGTGGTAAGGACCCCGGGCTTCTTGAACGCCGCTGAATTGCATCTTCAGCTGAATCCGGAAGCGCTCGTGTATGTGTTCCCGAACGCGGGAAGCTATGTGGGGGGCGACATTACCGCGGGGATCCTCTCGTCAGGCATGTACCGGTCGGAAACAATCTCGATCCTGATCGACGTGGGCACCAACGCGGAGGTGGTGATCGGGAACCGGGACTGGATGATCGTGGGCGCCGGCGCGGCCGGCCCCGCGCTCGAAGAAGGGATCAGCAGGATCGGGAAGCGGGCAAAGAAGGGGATCGTGTACGATGTCACCCTGGACGGTCAGAACATCACGTGCAAAACCTTTGACCAGGGTCCGGCCGAAGGGATCTGCGGCTCCGGCATGGTGAGCCTGCTCTATGAGCTGTACCAGGCGGGAGTGATCGATAAAAGCGGGGTCCTGAAGCCCGGCGAGCACGTGACGATCCGGGAGGGTGAGCCGGCCTTCGCTATCGACTGTGATTGTGAGGATTCATTATACATCACGCAGAACGAACTCCAGAGCTTTATGAAATCCAAGGCCGCCCTGTTCACGCTGCTTCTGGTGCTCACCCGTGCTGTCGGCATCTCCTTCGGTGATATCAAGAACGTCTATGTTGCCGGAGCGCTCGGCACGGGCATTAACGCGGGAAAGGCGGTGGGCATCGGCATGCTGCCGACCTGGCCGACAGAGATTGTCAAACCGCTCGGGAACTCTTCGCTCGCCGGAGCGCGCCTGCTGCTCATGGACGGAGAACTGGTGCGGACAGTGAACGCTCTTGCGGAAAAGATCACCTACAAACCCATGGATGACGCCCCGGAGTTCATGCAGGAGTATCTGGGAGCCGTGTTCATTCCCCATACGAATCCCGAGATGCTGAAGGCGTGATAAAAAAAGCCGACCATGTGTGTCATGGTCGGCTTACTGAATCATAAAAAAGGCGTTGCCTGCGGGCCAAGGATTTTAACGATCCGTAGAGCCAGCTGATACTTACGGGAATTCTACACTGTGTTTCTTTGGTTCTGCGGTTTCTGCAGTTCCGTCCCAGTATAAATTTTGAACCCTTTCTCCCGTTTTCGCAGCCGGCGTAGGGCTTTCGGTAGTTCCTGCCATCCTGAACCCTGAAGAATGGGAGCCTGACCGCTCAACTTGCAGCCCGCTTTCCAATCTCGGCATATCAGAACAACCGACCGTCTTCCCTGGTAAGCGGTGTTAAAATGCTTACACCAAGCGGTGATGGTCCGGCAACGCCATTATGAACTTTCTTCGTCTCAAAGATCATGTATTGCTTAATTGAAGTATAGCACAAAATGTCAAGGTTGGAATTATTTTTAATTTAATTTTATCTTGACCGTCCGCGTCGGAGTCTTTAATATCGGACAATAAACGATTATGGATACCATAACGCCATCAAAACAGGAATTCCTCCATGCTGCCCGCAACGGACGCATCTTGCCGCTTCATGCCGTTATTGACCAGCCTGCGCTCACCCCCGTGGCGGCACTCGAAGCACTCCGGTCAGGTGGCCATGCGGTGCTGCTCGAGAGCGCCCGGGTCAACGAGCGGACGGGCAGGTACTCCTTTGTCACGGCAGAGCCCTACCTTATCTTCCGCTCCAAGGGTGAGAATGTGGAACTGTGCCTGTCGGCAACGCCTGCGGGCAAGTACGGGCGTCGTGCGACAGTCAATAAAAAACCGCTTCTGAAACTGCGGGAGCTGTTGTCTAATTACCGCACCGAGCTCATCAAGGGCCTGCCGCCCTTTACCGGCGGGGCAGTGGGATTTTTTTCCTACGACTTTGTTCGTCAATTTGAAGCGGTCCCGCGGCAGGCGAAGCGCGATCTCGATATTCCCGAAGCCTATTTCGTGTTCGTCGACCTGGTCGTTGCTTTCGACCACCTCCTGAACCGGTGCTGGATCATCGTGAACCCCGGAGCGCGGGAACAGGAAATGGGGTATCGCCGGCCCGAGCCGGACCAGTGGGAACGGCTGTATGATGAGGCCGTGGCACGTCTTTCGTCCACGGAAGAAAAGCTTCGTGCCTCGGTTTTGGCGCGTCCACCTGCTTCAACGGGAACGGGTAACGGCCAGGTGCGTCTTGAACCGAACATGCCGCGCGAGGACTTTGAAGCGATGGTGCTCCGCTGCAAGGAGTACATAGCCGCAGGAGACATCTACCAGGCGAATCTTTCCCAGCGGTTCACGGCGAATATCGGCGCTGTGGACCCCCTGCATCTCTATCAGGTCCTGCGTGAGATTAATCCTTCTCCTTTCGCCGCCTTTCTCGACTTCGAAGGGCTGCAGCTGGTCAGCTCATCGCCGGAGCGGCTTGTCCGGCTGGTGAAAGGCGTGGCGGACACGCGGCCCATCGCGGGTACGCGCCGCCGGGGCAGCGACAGCAGCGAGACCCAGGGGTTGTCCGCAGAGCTCCTGACGAATGAAAAGGAGCGCGCCGAGCATATCATGCTGCTTGACCTTGAGCGGAGCGATCTCGGCCGGGTGTGCGACTATGGCACCGTCGCGGTGGATGAACTGATGGTGGTCGAGGATTATTCACACGTTATTCATATCGTTTCGAACGTGCGCGGTACGCTGTCCCCGGGAAAGGACGCCTGCGATCTCATCCGCGCCGTGTTCCCGGGCGGCACGATCACCGGTGTGCCGAAGGTGCGCTGCATGGAGATCATTGACGAGCTGGAGCCGGTGGCGCGCGGCCCCTATACCGGGTCCATCGGATATCTGGCGAACACGGGCGACATGGATATGAACATCATCATCCGGACTTTCGTGGTCAAGGACCAAAAGGCCCATGTCCAGGTCGGCGCCGGGATCGTTGCCGACTCCGTTCCGCAGCGGGAGTACGACGAGACACTGGAGAAGGCGGAGGCACTGAAAAGGGCAATAGAGCGGCTTTAAGCAGCCTGCAATTCCTGCGAAGGACTCCGCCGCGATAATTGCTTGCAATGACCTAAATAATGACCTATAATTGGTCCTCAATATCGGAAAGGAGAAAGCTATGCAACGAATTCACGCGCATTCGTCGGTCAGCATCAGTGATCTGAAAAAAAACCCTTCGGGCGTTATAACCCAGGCGCAGGGCGAACCCGTGGCTATCCTCAATCATAACCGGGCCACCGCGTATCTTGTGCCTGCCGCATCTTTTGAAGCGCTGTTGGAGCGGCTTGACGATATCGAGCTTCGCCGTCTGGTGAAGACGCGCAGGAACGAGCCCTCCGTCAAGGTAACGCTTGATGAGCTATAAGCTCGAATTCAAGAAGTCAGCCTTGAAGGAGTGGCATAAACTCGACGAAAGCATCAAAGCGCAGTTCAAAAAAAGACTCGCCGCACGTCTTACCTCACCTCATGTTGCTTCAGCTCGCCTGTCCGGAATGCCGGACTGCTACAAGATCAAACTCAGGGACGCTGGTTACCGGCTCGTATATGAAGTTGACGACAAGCGCCAGGTGGTTGTTGTTATCGCGGTAGGCAGGCGCGATCATGATCTTGTGTATATCCTTGCACAGGGCCGGGTGTGACCTCGTCCGACTTCATAACGTCTATCGCATTACGAACCTGACATCGTCTTTCCGCCGTCCTATCCTCCGGTTTTGTTGATGCAATTTCACATTCTGCTCCCTTTTCCCTGTTGCAACTTGCGCCAACTTGCGCTATAGTAGCGAAAATTTTGATGAAAGGAGCCTTCGCTATGTTCCTGGTGGAGCTCGTGATGCAGGGGGTCCGGGGCTTTCGTGAACTGGCCCGCCTCAGGTTTCAAAGCGGTTTCAATCTTGTTGCCGCGGGCAACGAAGTCGGCAAGACCGCGGCCGTGGACAGCATGCAGCGGCTGCTCTTTCCCGTGGACGAACCCTCACGCATAGCCCCGCTCATCTCGCGTTTTGCGCCGGACGCTTCCCGCGGCGCGCTGGTCATTTACAGTGACGACGGCGGCTATTACCGGCTGATCCAGGACTTTTCAAAACGCGCGGTGAACCTTTCAAAATATAATCCCGCCACCAAGGAATTTAGCCTCATGTACAAGACCTGGGAAAGCGCCGTGCCCTTTATGGCCGGGTTGACCGCCGGCATCGCGGAAGAGGAATACGCAAGGATCTTCATTCTCCGCCGGGACCAGCGCGCGGTCCGCTCCGTGTCCACTGCCGCTCCCGTGGCTGCCCCGCCCGTCCTCAAACAGCCTGCCGCGAAGTCCGGCAAGGCAGCGGCCAGCGAAGCAAGGCTTGCCGAGCTTCGCGAGACGCTTCGCAAGGCGGAGGAAGCCGCCGATGCCGAGTATCGGCTGCAGTCAGGCAAGCTCAGGCTCGATGAGCTTCATAAGAAGCTGGAGTCCCTCGACGAGATCGATAACAAATATGCTGAAATGGAAGCGCGCCTCGAAGAGCTGAAAGGCTGTGCGGACCTGCCGCCGAACCTTACCGAGCTGATTGACGCCCATGTGGAGCAGCAGAGCAAAAGGATGGCCGACTCCGACGACCTGCAGGAGCAAATCGCGGCGCTCAAGGCGCAGCTTGACAGTATGCCGGAGGCGAACCTCTTTTCCGACAAGCTGTTCATCGCCGGAGCTGCCGTGGCGGGGCTGTCGCTCATCGCCGCGCTGGCGGTGCTTCCGAGCTATCCGAAACTGGATTACTTTTTCCCGCTCGGGATACTCGTAGCCGCCGTCTTTATTGTCTCTGCCTGGTATAGGGGCACGCGCGGGAGCGCGCAGCGCAAGGTGGTGCAGAAAGAAATCGGCGCGCTTGAGGCGGACCGGATCGCCCTGGGAAAGAATTTTGAACTGGGCGGGGCGTCCATCATGGCCTGCATGAAGACGACGGGGTCAAAGACAACGGAAGAGCTTAAGGAAAAGGTGGACAATTACCGGCATTTTCTCTCGCTTCGCGAAGAGATCGCGGAGCAGCAGCAGCGTATTTACGGCGGCGTGACGCACAAGGCGCTTCTTGAGGACTACCAGAACCAGCAGTTGGAGGTCATTGAACTCGAGAAGGCCGCCCGGGCCGTGGCGCACAATGCAGTGGATACCTACAGCCTCCGGCAGGATATTGACCGGATCGAGTCGGAACTGCCGGGCGGCGGTCCTTCATCCGCCCCTTCCTGGGATGTTGGTGCGCCGGACCTGGGTGATTTTGGCGCCCCTGACCTCGGCGGTGTTGCGCCGGGCGCGGGTTTTCTGGAGGAGCTCGGCATAGCCAGCCGCATCGGCGCGATCGAAATGGAGACGCTCATTCCCGCTGTTGAGGCTGCGGCGCAGCGAAATCTTACGGCGGTCACGGCTGGAAAATATGTACGGATCGAGATCGCCGGCGATGCCGGGCCCCTGGTCCATGGCAAGGACAACACGGCAGCGCAGGTTGCGGACCTGAGTCCCAGTACGCAGGAGCTGATCTCCTTTTGCATCAGGACCGGGATCGTCGAGGCCCTGGCGGGAAAGCGGCGGCTGCCGCTGCTGCTTGACGACCCGCTGGCCGGTTTCGATCCGATGCGTCAGAAGGCGGCGTGCCAGGTCCTCCGCTCGCTCGGCGCCAGGACCCAGGTGGTCCTGTTCACGTCCAATCCGGAGCTCAAAATTGCCGGCGACGTGTACGCGGAGCTCAAATAGGTGAGGGGCCGGTTCATCACGTTTGAAGGAATTGAAGGTTCGGGCAAGTCCTCTCAGATCACCCTGCTCACCGAGTACCTGAGATCGAAACAGCGGGCTGTTATGCTCACCCGGGAGCCCGGCGGAACGCCGATCGGCGACCAGGTGAGGAAGGTCCTCCTCGATCCCGCGAATAAAGCCCTTGACCCGCAAGCCGAGCTGCTGCTCTATGCCGCAAGCCGCGCGCAGCATCTTACGCAAGTGGTCCGTCCCGCACTCGCAAGCGGCATGGTTGTATTGTGCGACCGGTTCTCGGATGCGACGATCGCCTATCAGGGCTACGGGCGCGGACTGGACCTTACGGTGATCCATGCTCTCGACCGGATCGTGACCGCCGGGATGCGGCCGGACCTGACAATCGTTCTTGATGTGGAGGCCGCCGTGGGCCTTGCCCGCGCCCGCAGCCGGAACGACCAGCAGGGGCTCGAGGCGGAAGCGCGGTTCGAAAACGAAGCGCTTGCGTTCCATGAGCGCGTCCGTCAGGGGTACCTGGCGCTGGCGCGGGAAGCGCCTGACCGCATGAAGATCGTCGACGCGGCGCTGCCGCCGCTCCAAGTGCAGGAAACAATCAGGGAGCTCGTGGACCAATGTTTGAGCTGAACCTTCCATGAACTTTAACGACATCGAAGGCCATGAGGGGCCGCTGCAAATTTTGAAGCGGGCCCTTGCCCATGAAACGCTCGCCCATGCCTATCTGTTCTCAGGTGAATCGGGCATCGGCAAAAAAATGGCGGCCCTGGGTCTTGCCGCGGCCGTAAACTGCCTTGCAACGACTCCTGACGGTGGTTGCGGCAGCTGCCCGTCGTGCAGAAAAGTAGCTTCAGGCGGCCATCCGGATGTGCATCTCCTGGCTGCCGAAGGGAGCGAGATCAAGATCGACCAGGTGCGGGAGGCGCAGGCCGACCTTGCGCTCAGGCCGTTCGAAGGGAACAAGAAGGTCCTGCTCGTTGATGGGGCGGAGGGGTTGAACCCGGCCTCGTCCAATGCGTTCTTAAAGACCCTCGAAGAACCCCCGGGCGATGCTCTCATTATCCTGATCACCGCCATGCCGCGGAGCCTTTTGCCGACCATCCGGTCACGATGTCAGGAGGTCGTGTTCCATCCGCTGCCCCGGCATACGCTTGCGGCGGCCCTGGTCCGCAAGCGCGGCGTCTCGGAAGAAGACGCATGGTTCCTCGCCGCGCTCGCGCAGGGGAGTCTGGGCCGCGGCATCGAAATGGAACTTGACACGGAAAAGGCGCTCCGTGATGAGGTCCTGACGCTCTGGAGCGGGCTGGGGCGCCTTAGTCCCGGCGAGACGCTTCACCAGGCGGAGGCCTATGGCAAGGACCGCGAGCGGCTTGAACGCCTGCTCGACGTCGGGATCGAATGGCTTCGCGATGCCGTGGTCTATCGCGAGACCAGCGAAGAGCGCCTGCTGGTAAATGGAGGCCGCCGGGACCTGCTCCGGCAGTGGTGTGAACACCGGTCGCTTCCGGGGATGCTGCTTGACCTGGAGCTGTTCACGTCGAGCAGAAAGCTTCTCGACCGTCGCGTCAGCGCGCAGCTCGTTGCCGAGAATCTGCTGCTCAAGCTCGGCAGGGCGTAAGGGCGTATGCAGGTGGCAGTTTGAGACAGACCAACAATCGATCAATGAGAAGAGATGACGGATACTATTATGAAGATCGCGGGCATACGATTTCGGGACAATTGGAAAGTATATGATTTTGACGCAACGGACCTTGAACTGTCGGTCGGCGATAGTGTAATCGTCGATTCGGACCGGGGTCTGGGGATGGCAACGGTGGTGCGCCTCCGAAAACCCCCGGAACCGGACGTTCCCCAGTTCGACATGGCCGGATTCGGACCGGAACCGGCTGCCGCCGAGGTGACGGTCCCGGCTGCAACGCCCGTTGCTCAGGCGCCGGCCCCGAAGCTTCTGCGCAAGCTCGTTCGCAAAGCCAATGAGGACGATCTTGCCCGGGAAAAGAAGAACCGTGAGCGCGAGGCCGAAGCGTTCACCATGGCGCAGGACATGGTCGTCGAGCGCGAACTTCCCATGAAGCTGATCCGTGTTGAATATTCCCTTGATGTAACGCGGGCCACTTTTTTCTTTTTCTCGGAAACGAGGATCGATTTTCGCGATCTGGTGAAGGACCTTGCTTACAAGCTCCGGAGCAGGATCGAAATGCGCCAGATCGGGGTGCGTGATGTTGCCCGTCTGATCGGAGGGTTCGGACCCTGCGGCCGCGAACTGTGCTGCACCTCTTTTTTGAAGAATTTCGAGCCGGTCTCGATCCGCATGGCAAAGAAACAGGAAATGGTGCTCAATCCCGCGAAGATATCAGGCGTCTGCGGCAGGTTGCTCTGCTGTCTCTCCTATGAGTTTGAGATGTACGAGGAGAACAAGAAAGACCTGGCCACCATGCGCCAGGCCGTGATTCAGGTTAAGCGCGATGAAGAGGAGCGCCGCATCTCCGAAGTACGGCAGGAAGAGGATCGCCACCAGGCCGAGGAACGAAAACGGCAGGAGGATCGGAAAAAGCCCCAGGAACAGCGCCGGGAAAAACCGCGCGAAAAACCGCGGGACGAAGCCGTTCCGGCGGGCGGCGTCAGGACCGAGAAACGGCGTGGACCGCAGCAGGATAAAAGACAACGGGGCGGGTCTGGCAAGCCACAGGACCGGCCGCAGCAAAAGCAGGAAATTCAGCAGCCGCAGCCTTCGCAGCCTCAACCGGAACAATCGCGGGAGCTGCCGAAACAGGAAGGGCAGCCGCAAGCGCAGGGCGAGGCGGGAGATAAAAGCGGAAAAAAGAACAAGAGACGCTTTTGGCGCAACAAAAGGAAACCGGGGCAGGGCGACAAACCGCAGGGAGGACCGGGCGGCGGACAGGTTGGGTAGTAGTCACGTGGAAACCTTGGAGCTCTCGATTCAAAATTCAAAAAGGAATATTCGCTATTTTGAATCTTGAGTCTTGAATCTTGAATCTGCCCCTCCTCCCATCAAGAGTTTATGACGAAAAAATTTTATATTACGACCCCTATCTATTATGTGAATGACGTGCCGCACATCGGGCACGCCTATACCACCATTGCCGCGGACACGCTGGCGCGTTACCATCGGCTTCTTGGTGATGCCGTGTTCTTTCTTACCGGCACGGACGAACACGGCCAGAAAGTCGAGAAAGCGGCCACGGAACGGGGGCTTACGCCCAAGGCCCACGCCGACCTGCTGACTATGAACTTCCAGCACCTCTGGAAGAAGCTTGAGATCACCAACGATGCGTTCATTCGCACGACCGACAAAGAACACATTGCCGTGGTGCAGGAACTTCTGCGGGAACTGTTCGACAAGGGTGAGATCGAGCGCCGGACCTACGAGGGCTGGTACTGCACGCCTGACGAACGGTTCTGGACCGAGAAAGAGATCGCCGAAGGCAAGTGTCCCGACTGCGGCAGGCCCGTGGAGCGCATCTCGGAAGACAATTACTTTTTCCTGATGAGCAAGTATCAGGCGCGGCTCATCGCGCACATTGATCAGCACCCGAATTACATCCGGCCTGAATCCCGGCGGAACGAAGTGCTGGGGTTCCTCCGGTCCCAGACCCTGGGCGACCTGTGCATCTCGCGCCCCAAGGCGCGGCTCTCCTGGGGCATCGAGCTTCCCTTTGACCGCGCCTTCGTCACCTATGTCTGGTTTGATGCGCTCGTGAACTATTTTTCCGCCACGCGGTATCTGAGCCCGCCGGCTGAAGGCTCCGTTGATGCAGTCGCGCGCGAGAAGTTCTGGTGGCCCGCCGACCATCATCTGGTGGGCAAGGACATTCTGACCACGCACAGCGTATACTGGTCCACGATGCTGATGGCGCTCGGCCTGCCGCTGCCGGGCAACATCTTTGCCCACGGGTGGTGGACCCAGGACGGCAGGAAGATGTCCAAGTCGCTTGGGAATGTGATCGATCCGCGCAAGCTCGTCGAGGCCTACGGCGCCGACGCCTTCCGGTATTTCGTGCTGCGCGAGGTGCCCTTCGGGCTGGATGGGGATTTCTCGACCGAGACCTTTGTCACGCGCTTCAACACGGAGCTTGCCAATGACCTGGGGAACCTGTTGTCGCGTGTGCAGACGATGATCGGAAAATATTTTGACGGGAAAATCCCGCAGGCGGGTCCTGACCAACCGTTAGATCAGGCTCTCCGGGAGGTCGCTTCTGGAATCCCGGCGAAGATCGATGCGGATCTTGCCGCGCTCGCGTTCACCAAATATCTGCGGAACGCCTGGTCCCTGGTGACCCGCGCGAATCGCTACGTTGAGGAGAGCGCGCCCTGGACGCTTGCGAAAAATGGAGACCTGGATCGTCTTGGCAGTGTGCTCTATCATCTCGCGGAGTCGTTGCGTTTGATCGGATTGTACTTGTCTCTTGTCATGCCTGCAACGTCTCAGAAAATATGGTCCGCTCTCGGTATTGGGAAAGAGATCAACCAATGTCGTTTCGGCGAAGAAGGCCTCTGGGGCAGGCTTTCCCCCGGAACGGCCATTCAGCCGGGAGCGCAATTGTTCCCCCGCATAGACCAGAAAAAGAATACGGAGAAGAAGATGGATAAAGCAGAGCAGGAAGTGAAGCAGGACCTCAAACAGGATGCCCGGCAGGCAGCGTCTGTTCAGCCGGCCGCGGCGCCTATCGTTGCAGCGAAAGACCCGATTGGGATCGAGGATTTCATGAAGGTGGACCTTCGGGTCGGCAAGATCGTCTCGGCCGAGCGGGTCGTGAAATCGGAGAAGTTAGTGAAACTCCAGGTGGACATCGGCGCCGAGACCCGCCAGATCGTGGCCGGCATCGGCAAGAGCTACACGCCGGAGGAGCTTCTGGGCAAGACCATCGTGATCGTGGCGAACCTGAAGCCCGCCAAGCTTATGGGCATCGAGTCGCAGGGCATGCTGCTTGCCGCCAGCAACGGGGACCTGCTTGCCGTGGCCACCTTTGACCGGGAGACGAAGGCCGGGAACAGGGTGAAGTAGTTTAATTGCGGAATGCGGAATTCGGATTGCGGAATTAAGTCAAAAAAAACCTGAGGGCGGGATACTCCCGCCCTTGCCTATTGGTGGAACCATGCTGATTGATACCCATGCGCATCTGGAGATGCGGGAATTCAACGACGACCGAGACGAGGTGATCCAGCGCGCCCGCGAGGCGGGCGTCGAGTACATCGTGACGATCGGCACGACCGTGGAATCGAGCAGGGATGCGGTCATGCTGGCGGACAAGTACGATTTCATCTATGCAGCCATCGGCATCCACCCGCATGAGGTGAAGGACATCCTGCATCCGACCTATGATATCCTGCGGCATTTCTCCCAGCATAAGAAAGTAGTGGCTTACGGCGAGATCGGGCTGGATTATCACTACGAGCATTCGCCCCGGGCGGACCAAAAAAGAAAATTTCGCGACATGCTGCGCGAGGCGCGCAAACTGGAGCTGCCGGTCATCGTCCATGACCGCGACGCCCACGAGGACACGCTCCAGATCCTGTCCGAGGAATGGTCGCCCGAGCTGGGCGGCGTACTGCACTGCTTTTCCGGGGACCTTGCCATGGCGACGCGTTTGATCGAGATGGGCTTTTCGCTCTCGATCGCCGGTCCGGTCACGTTCCCCAAGGCCGAGGCCCTTCGAGACGTGGTGCTTCAGGTCCCGATAGAACATCTGCTGATCGAGACGGACTCTCCCTACCTCGCGCCCCGGCCCATGCGCGGCAAACGGAACGAACCCGCCTTTGTGCGCCATACGGCGGAAGCGGTCGCGAAGATCAAGGGCCTCTCCTTCGACGATGTGGCACGGATCACGAGCTTTAATGCCATGCAGCTTTTCGGCATCGGGGTCGTGCCTGGCCACGGGCAGATCGCTTACCCCATCAGAAATTCCCTCTATTTGAACATCACGAGCCGCTGCTCGGCAGCCTGCTCGTTCTGTGTGCGCTACCAGACCGATTTTGTCAAAGGGCACAATCTGCGGCTTGCCGAAGAGCCCTCGGCTGAAGCGCTCATCAAAGAGCTCGGCGATCCCGCGCGCTATGCCGAGGTCGTCTTCTGCGGATACGGAGAGCCGACGCTGCGGCTTGATGTGGTCAAGACCGTTGCTACGGAGGTGAAACGGCGCGGGGGCAGGGTACGTATCGATACGAACGGCCATGCGAACCTGATCAACAAGCGGAACGTGCTGCCCGAGCTTGCCGGGCTCGTGGACGCCGTAAGCGTGAGTCTGAACGCCCAGAACGAGGAGCTTTATAACAAAATAAGCCAGCCGCAATTCGGCAGCGCAACCTATGATGCGGTAAAAGAGTTTATCCGCGAAGCGGTAAAGTATATTCCCGACGTGACCGCCACGGTGGTGGCCCTGCCCGAGGTTGACGTTGAAGCCTGCCGGAAGATCGCGGACGGGTTTGGCGTAAAATTCCGGGTGCGTGAGTATAATGTGGTGGGGTGAGGTGCTTTGACCTGCATTTTCTATTGACTTGATCCTGCCTAAAGAGGTAACATTCAGAAGTTTGCATGGACCCCGGGAGAGCTATCCTGCGCTCCATCTTATAAGCAGTCTGAATACGTTTTCATTGGTTTCACCTGTTCATCGATTACTATTATGTATTATCTTGCACTTATAGCCGGACTCATCCTGGTTCCCACGGCCTCCTTTGCATGGGGTCCCATGACCCATATGTATCTGGGCAATGAACTGCTGTCCTGCGCACCGCTCATTCCCGCCGGCATTCTGGCGCTGCTTAAAAAACATAAACAGGATTTTCTTTACGGGAACATCATGGCCGACATCATTATCGGCAAGAAATATCTTCCTGACGACAAGAGTTCGCACTCCTGGGAGGTGGGCCTCAAGCTCCTTGATCAGGCGGAACAATGGCCTGAGCGGGCGTTTGCCTATGGCTACCTCAGCCACCTCGCCGCGGATACCGTGGCCCATGAGACCCTGACGGATGAACTGGGAAACCTGGGGCATACCTGGATCGAACTGAAGGCCGACAGCATCATTGACAAGAGCTACTGGCTTCAGACTGTGGCGATCAGCAGGGTTGTGCGCAAACGCAGCGAGCTTCTCCTGGAGCACGCGCTCGATCCGTACCTGTTCTCCTTCAAGACCAACAAAAGAATTTACAAGAGCATGGTGCTGCTCTCCGTCCTGAATAAAAAAAGACGGCATGGCGTGGACCGGGTGCTGATCCATGAGCTCCATGAGAAATCCATTGCGCGCATGCTCGACCTGCTTCAAAAAGGCACCGATTCCGCTGTGCTTCAGAAAAGTCCGCTGTAACGCGGCATTCCGCCCAGAATTCGCCGAACCTATTTTCTGACAGCCTCTTGCAGTTTTCCTGAAATATATGCTAAGATAGCCGCCAATCAACCCTAACTCCGCGAGGTCGTTGTTCGCGGAGTAAACTCTTACCCCAGGAGGAACACGGCATGGAGACAGTCTCATATAAGGACATCGGATTGGTCACGACCACGGAAATGTTCGCGAAAGCCATGAAGGGCAAGTACGCGATCCCGGCATACAATTTTAACAATATGGAGCAGCTGCAGGCGATCGTGATGGGCTGTGTGGAGTCGAAGTCCCCGTTCATTCTGCAGGTTTCGAGCGGCGCGCGGAAATATGCCAACCAGACCCTCCTTCGTTTCCTTGCCATGGGGGCCGTGGCGATGATCAAGGACGCCGGCTCGCCGGTGAAATTTTCGCTCCACCTGGACCACGGCGATACCTTTGAGCTTTGCAAATCCTGCGTCGATACCGGTTTTTCTTCCGTGATGATCGACGGATCCCATCATACCTACGAGGACAATGTTAAGCTGACCCGGCAGGTGGTCGAATACGCCCACGCCCATGGGGTCGTCGTCGAGGGAGAGCTTGGAGTGCTTGCCGGCATCGAGGACGCGGTCTCGGCCGCGAAGTCCACCTACACGAAACCCGAAGAGGTCGAGGACTTCGTGAAAAAGACGAATGTCGATTCCCTGGCCATCTCGATCGGCACGTCCCATGGCGCCATGAAGTTCAAACCCGCCCAGTGCACCCGCGATGCGCGCGGGGTCCTGGTGCCGCCGCCGCTCCGGTTCGATATTCTTGAAGAAATTGAAAAGCGCATTCCGGGCTTCCCCATCGTGCTGCACGGCGCGTCGTCTGTGATCCCCGAGTACGTCGAGATTATCAACAAGAACGGAGGGGCCTTGAAGGACGCCGTTGGCATTCCCGAGGAGCAGCTCCGCAAGGCCGCGCGGAGCGCGGTCTGCAAGGTGAACATCGACAGCGACGGCCGGCTTGCGATGACCGCGATGGTCCGGAAATCCATGGCGGAAAAACCGGCTGAGTTCGATCCGAGAAAGTACCTGGGACCGGCACGCGACGAACTGATCAAGATGATCATTCATAAGAACAAAGAAGTGCTCGGTTCCGCCGGTCAGGCGTGATATGAGAGCGAGCTGCCTCCAGAGGACCGGCGAAGCGGTCCCGGTCCTGTTCCTCCTGACCCTGTGTCTGGCTTTGCTTGGTGGCTGCAGCATCTACACGGTCATGCCAAGGGTGCCGCCGCCGGTCAAGGGCTTTGAGGGACTTTCACTCTCCGCGGTCTCTCTCCTTGTGGTGAATGCGGAGAAGGACGCGGCAGAGCAGGATATCCTGACCCTCAAAAAGGGGCGGTCGGGTTTGCGGGGAAACCGGCAGGCGTGGGCAAAACGGCTGGTGGAATCCCTGTCCCGCGAGCTTGCCGTGCGCGGAGCGCGGGTTCGGAGCGATGCCCCTGTGGTGCTGAGCGTCGCCGTGCCGGAGATAACGTTCAGCGAGTCCCGGGGCCAGCTCCAGTTCACGGTCAGGGCCGCGGTGTCGTCGTCCGTGGGATGGGCAAAAGAATATGAAGGTGTCGCGGCATCGAGCGACAGGAGCACTGGTTCCGTGCAGGCAGATGCCGATCGATTGGCCGGCCAGGCTTTGGCGGACGTGGTCAAAAAAATGCTGGGTGATACGGCATTCCTGGTCCGTCTGGGAAGCAAGCAGTAACGGGTTTCGCCGCCCTTCACCTGCCGCAATCATACCCGTGAAAGAGAGCTGTTCCCGTGACTGAGCCTCCTGTGCAGGCAACCACCATCACGCTGCCGGACCGGAAAAAGGGCTTTGCCCTGCTCGTGGACGGATACGTTCGAGACCTGTTCACCACAGGGCTGATCCTGCAGCGGCTTGACTACGATGTGTACATTACGAACACGGCCGAGGACGCATTAAAAATCATTGATGCCGCACTGCCGGCGCTGGTGATCACCGAACTGTCCCTCCCGCAGATGTCCGGTCTGGAAATGCTGGTCCGCCTGAGGCATGACTCCAGGACCCGGGACATCCCCGTCATGATGCATACGTCGCAGGACGATCCGAACCGGGAGAAGATGTGCCGGGCCTCGGGGTGCGCGGCTTTTCTGAAGAAACCGGTGGACCCCGGCGCGCTGTACAGCGTTATTCAGCAGGCAACGGAGGCCACCCCGCGGCAGTACATCCGGCTGCGGACCCTGTTGCCGGTCAGAGTGGGAGGGCTTGTTTCGACCGGAAATACGGTCAGCACCGAATATGTGTCGGAGCTGTCTGAAAACGGCGTCTTCGTCTGTACGCTCAGTCCCCGGCTGGTCGAAGCTGTTTTTCCGGTCACGTTGATGATCCACTCCATTCCCGTCAAACTCAAGGCAATGGTCCTCAGAACGGTCATCATGAACAGCGGCTTCTTTGAAGAACCGGGCATGGCGATGAAATTCGTCGAGATATCGCCGACAGACCGGGAACTGCTCAGAAATTTCATCAAAGGGCAGATCATGAGGGACATTCCAGCGCAATGAGGTCTTCTGCTTGAACCACGAAATATTTTTACGCGAATGTTCTCAACGTGGAACAATAAAAATCCTTGACTTGTGCTCCCGCTAATGGCATTATCTGTTTTCAGAAGTTCCGGAAGTCATTGGTAGAGAGACCGCAAAGAGTTTTCTCTTGAGGTTTTTTGTTGCGCCTTTCCGTCAGCTTCAATTTCATAAGAAGGAGGTAGCTCACCATGGAAAAAGGCACCGTGAAGTGGTTTAATGACGCCAAAGGGTTTGGTTTTATTACCCGCGAAAAGGGCGGAGATGTATTCGTTCATTTCGGCGACATCCAGGACACCGGCTTCAAGTCCCTTGCGGAAGGCCAGCAAGTGGAGTTCGACGTCGTCGATTCTCCCAAGGGCCCCAAGGCCGCTAATGTCGTAAAGCTCTAAACCTGCGCATTACCCGATCAAGCAGGTCCTGATTTTCAGGGCCTGCTTTTTTGTCCCGCTCGACAGTTGTTCCCTTCAGCAGTTTTGTCACTCCCTCGTTGCCCGGAATCGACAGCATGTATAGCTGGTTGTTTTTCATGGTATGAAGGTCGTGAATTTGCTCTAGTAAGCCCCATGCGGCTTTCCCCGCCGTACCTCGGCCATGGATGATAAATACGCCATTATTGTAGTTGACGACGACACGGTCCTGTCCCGCCTCTTGCAGCAGTACTTCACGCCCCGAGGCCGAAGCCGCCCTGGAACGGATCAACGGAGCGGCCTTCGATGTTCTGGTGACCGATATTATCCTGCCCGGCATGAAGGGGCTGGAGCTTGCTGAACGGGCGCACCGGCTGCGGCCTGAGATGAGCATTGTCGTCACCACCGGATTCATCGACAACTTCTCCTATATGGCAGGGAGAAAACTACTCCCCTGGTGAATTACGACAAGATTCTGCTTGAGATTCCCGTTTAGGCCGCATTTCTCTTTGACAATTGCGACATTTTGTAGTATTAGTATGACAAATGTCGGAATGAACAGGAGAAGAGGGGGGGCTGTTTATGCGAACACTAACGGCAAAAAAAACAGTTAGGGAACGCGATCAGGACGCGGCGGGGATTTTTCAAAAAGCTTTTCATAGAAAGCTTAAATCCGAAATGGATGTCATTGAACTCAGCAAACAGGGCGTCACCAAGGGTTCGCTCATCTATTTTGGGCAGTGCTTTGAGTTTACGCCGGAGAAGCTCGCGCGGTTGCTGCCGGTTACGCTGCGGACTATACAGAGATATAAAATGGACCAGAGGTTCAGTCCCACCGTGTCAGAGCACATTATACAATTGGCCCGTATTATGGTAAAGGGCGCCGAAGTATTTGAATCACGCGATAATTTCATGCGGTGGTTCAACACTCCGAACGTGGCGCTGGGCGGGAAAATCCCGAGCGAACTGGTGACTCTGCAAACAGGCGTACAACTGGTGATGGATGAGCTTGTTCGCATTGATTATGGAGTTTTTGCGTGAGGACCCTTTACCGGGTATCGCGCTCGAAATACGCCGGGGATTTATCGGGCGAGGGGGCTCGGCTGGGCGGCGGCAGGTGGAACCATAAAGGGACGCCGATTATTTATACAGCTGAGAATCGCTCGCTTGCAGCGATGGAAGCCCTGGTTCACATGATGTCGCCTGATTTCCTGAGAGGGCGAAAAATGGTCTCAATCGGAGTCCCTGAATCAATCGTTCCAAAGGACAGCGATGTGGGATCGCTACCGACGGATTGGCGCAAATATCCACCCTCCTTTATTGTAGCTTCACGCGGAACCAATTGGGCCACGAACGGTGAAAGCCTTTTGCTGCGAGTCCCGTCCGCCGTTATCCTTCATGAATTCAATGTGCTCATCAATCCGGCGCACCCCGATATGAAATCCGTCAAGATAGTTGCTGTGGAGGATTTCGTTTATGATGAAAGGCTGCATCGATAAACCAACCGGCAATGATGCAGCGCAAGGGCTGGCAAATGATGAAAAAGACGAAGGCGGCCTATAGCAGGATACCATTGCCCCGTGCTTCCAGCTGCGGGGGATCGACAAAAACCGTTTGATAAAGAAGTACGGCACGGTCAGTCAAAAGGCACTTTAGTTGCTTGCCGGTGCGGTCTTATCCACCCTTGGCATTGATCGTGAAATGTATAAGACCACATCCCGCCGATCCCGGCGCCCTCAATTTCCCAGCTTATCTTAAAATATCTTTAATCCTAAAAAAAGCATTTGACACGGAAGGGTCGCGCATACACAACCTTCGTCTACGGCTTGACGGCTTTTATGGCGCTGTATAACATGCTCGGGGTCATCGAAGACCCTCAGAAAATACCCTCGCTTCTGGCCGCGAGCCGTGACGATTTATCAGCGTGGTTGGCCGGCATTCAGCGGGAAGGTTCGGTGCATGGATGAGGAGCGCGGGCTTGCCAATTCACTTGACATCTACCGAGGACTTGGCGCTGCTCGATGTGTTCAACGCGGGGGTGAAGGAGTTCCTTGCATATCTGGGCGCGACGGGTGTTGATACGAAGAAAAAGCAGTTCATCTTTGTGGATGAAATACAGTACATGGCCAATCCCGCGAACTTCCTGAAACTCATCGCGGACAATCATAAAAACCTCAAACTGATCGTGTCCGGGTCTTCGACGCTGGAGATTCGCAGGAAGTTCAAGGATTCTCTTGCGGGCCGGAAGGTGGTTTTCGAAATCTTCCCGCTCGACTTCTCGGAGTTTCTTGTATTCAAAGGTGAGCAGGCTTTGTCTGATGCGCTCGTTAAGAGCGACATACGACACCTCGGCAAAAAAACAGAAATTGATCAGATCCCCGCCCGCCTTCTCAAGTCCGACCTGTCCCGGTATTTTCAGGAGTACATTATATTCGGCGGTTATCCCAAAGTGGCGCTGGAAGCCGAGCACGATAAGAAGACGGCTTATCTTACCGACATCTACAATTCATACGTCAAAAAAGACATCAAGGACATCATGCGCGTGGACAACATCACCGCGTTCAATAATTTGCTCAGGGTCCTTGCATTGCAAGTAGGCAGCCTCGTTAATCTCTCGGAACTTTGCACTTCCGTCAAGATCGCGCGGGAAACACTGGAGCGGTATCTCTTTCTGCTTGAAAATACATTCATCATCAAAACCGTTACGCCGTATTCCGGCAACCCCCGGAAAGAGATCAGCAAGATGCCGAAGATATACTTTGTGGATACCGGCATGAGAAACATCGTGATCAGGAACCTCGGACGTCTCGACGACCGCGCCGATGCGGGCGCGCTGGTTGAAAACGGCGTGTATGCGAACATGCTCAAGAACCTTGCTCCCTTGCAGGAGATTCATTTCTGGAGAACGCTGGCAAAGAACGAAGTGGATTTTGTTGTTGTAAAGGAAAAGGACATCAAACCGATCGAAGTGAAGTACAGCGCCTTTACCAGGCCGAAGGTCCCTTCGGGCATCGTGCACTTTCAACAGGAATATGATACGGGCACCGGCATCGTGTTGACGAAGGATTATTTCAGCAAGACAGAAGCGGTCTTGTTCCTGCCGGTATGGTTGTGTTGATAGATGGTATCAGCACATTTGGCAGATTCTCCGGTCTGACGGGCATAAAAAGGGCATAAGGCCCCTGGGAAACCGGGGGTCTTTTTTTGCTTGCAATTATAGCATTATTGCTATATGCTGAATTATGGAATGGGGAATAGAGTATTTTGTTTCCGATGGCGGCAGATCACCGATAAAGGAGTTCATCGACGCTCTTTCGCCGGACAGCAAAGCGAAGTTTATCTTCATCGCGGACCTTCTCACCGAGTACGGCTTGAATGTGCGGGAGCCCTACGTGAAGCCCATTACCGGGACGCGAAAGCTTTTCGAGATACGGATCAAGGACAAACAGAACATACACCGCATTTTCTATTTTGCATTTACCGGCAGGAAGCTGGTTCTCCTGCACGGATTCACGAAGAAGACGGACAAAACGCCTCATCGTGAGATCGAAATAGCGGAGAAACGGATGAAGGAATACCTTTCAAGAAAGGGGCAGGCGGGATCATGAATTACAAAACACACAGAAAAGAATTGCTCAAGGACAAGGCGGTCATGGCTGCTCATGAAAACATGCAGCCCGAGTTCGAACTGGCTCGGAGCATTATCAACCAGCGACTGAAAAAGAAGATGACGCAGCAGGATGTCGCGGATAAGACCGGCATGCCTCAGCCCACAATCGCCCGGATCGAGGGGCTGACCCACGGCCTGCCGAATCTTGCGACGCTCAAGAAGATCGCGAACGCCCTGGACGCCGAGTTGTTCATCACGCTGAAGGCAAAGAGAACGGCTTGAAGTCTGGGGTGTGCCCCATTCATAGCTGCTTCTCTTCTTGTAATCATAGTTTCTTTCCGGTAAACTCTCGCTCATGTAAACAGTAGGGAGAATGCATGAGCCGCAGAATTATTTTTGAGCGATATGTCTGGTTCGATAACCAGACACGTCAAAAGAAATATCCCAATGCCAGCAGGCTCGCCGCTCAGTTTGAACTGTCTGTCAAGACTGCTCAACGTGACATCGAGTTCATGCGGGATAGGCTCAACTGCCCTCTTTTATACGATAAGAATCAAAAGGGCTACCTTTACAAAAACAACGCCTTTTCTCTTCCCCTGACCTACCTTTCACCGGAAGAACTCACCGCTCTGCTGTTCGCTCAGAAAGTGCTGCATGATTTGAGCGGCGGCAAGGCGGGCGACGATATTTCAGCGATATTGCAGAAAATAACCTCCCTCCTCCAGCAGAATGTCCCTGACAAGTCAGTTGAAAATGCTGTATCTTTGCAGCTCATCGGCAACACCCCGGCGCCTCAGGCTTGCTTTACTCCGGCACTGGAAGGCTGTCTAAAGAAACGAAGTCTTGCGTTCAACTATTACTCGCCAGCCTCAGACAGCGAAACGGTGAGGACCGTAGACCCATACCACTTGGTCAACTACATGGGCACATGGCATCTTATCGCTTGGTGTCATGATCGTGAAGACCTGCGCGATTTCGTGCTTGCCAGAATGAAGGACACCCGGATATTGGATGAAACCTTCTGCATCCCGGCTAACTTTGATATCAAGAAACACATGCAGTCGGCATTCGGCATCTTCAAAGGGCAGCCGAAATATGCTGTCACACTCAGGTTCTCTCCGTGGAAATCACGGTGGATCAAAGGCCAGATGTGGCACAAAGATCAGAAAGAAAAACTTCTCAAAGACGGCTCGCTTGAATTGACCTTTCCTGTATCGAGTTTTGCCGAGATTATGATGGAAATTCTCAGCCATGGGTCCGATGTGGAAGTGATCAAACCGAAGGCCCTCCGCACGCTCGTCAAAGAAGAAGCAAAGAGAATCGCCCACCTGTATTAGCGCCTATTTGCCCGTCAAAAATACACCCTAAAATAAACATAGGACACTCCCTGGGGGAGGTCTGTCTGTATACTTAGCTCATGAAAACAAACTGCTTCCATGAAGGAGATATCGAGATGAATGCCGATGCACCGGTTACCTCCGACGAGGACGCTGACTGGTTGAAAGACAGCATTATGGAACTCCAGAGCGCTCAGGGAAAACTTGGCCGTGCGCGGTCGGAAAATTCTCGCAAAAGATTAACCTTGAAAATTCGCGATCTCGAAAAAGATCTCGGCTGGGAATTGCTCCAACGCGGCAGATATGAGGAAGGGCTCGTATATTATCGCGCATTGGCGGAAAAGGAAATGGATGAAGATACTTGTGTCGGACTGTCTTGGGCACTCGATGAACTGAATCAATATGATGAGGTCGAGAGTATCCTTGAGGAGTCGCTAAAATCTTATCCGGAGAGCACATCTCTGTTGCTTAACGCGGGGAATTTTTATTCCAAGCAAATGAACTTTGAGAAAGCTCTTGAGCACTACGAAATGGCCCGGCTGATCGATCCGGAGAACGACGCTTACCAGGCGAGCTGCGCGGATGCACTTAACGACCTTGTCCGCTACGATGACGCATGCGTTATCTATACCAGTCTGTTGGTAAAATCCGGTTCTCTTCCGCCACCGCTCTATCAAATCAAGCTGGGCTATTGCAATCTGAATATTGGATACCCGGAGGCGGCAGCCGCATTGTTCAAGGCAGCGCTCGAAAACAATAATGATGATCCTGAGGCCTGGATCGCAAAAGGCAATGCCGTTCACGTTCGGAACGCGGATGCTTATAACGGGCTGTCCTGCGCATATTTTGACATGGGTAAGAAAGATGATGCGGTGAACACTCTCTTGGAAGGGCTCAGCAAATATCCTGACCAGGATTCTGATCTGTATCACAATCTCGGGGTTTTCTATGCTGATATGGAGTGGTTGAGTGGAGCAAGAGATGTGGTGCAGAGAGGACTCGCTCTTTTTCCGGAAGATGAAAACCTGACATCGTTGCTCAAGTCCTTAGACGAAGGTGACGATGATCCTAACAGGGATGTAACGTCACCGGTCGAACCGCTCTTGCTTGTGCGCGTGTAGTGTTATGGCAGACATTTTATAAGGAGGGTGCACTATGGAACCTACAAAAGAAGCTTTGAAAGACCTCGTGAAGCAGTTTGCGACATCGGCAAAAAAGAACGTCAAGAAAAACGGCGGAGTGGACCCGGTTGCATTCTTTATAAGCGCAAAGATTTCTGAATCGCGGGGGCTCGTCCTGGATATGACGTCAGAGGAGGATGCTGAAAAAATGCGTCAGCTGATGCGAGAGCGGGTGGCAGAGCTCCATTCTGTCGCTGTCGTTGCAATCGTGGGCGGAGATATGGCCATTGTTGCAAGCAATGAAGAAACCGAAGCGAGCAAGGTATTAGCCAAGCATCCGAGGATAAAGCAGTTTATATCCGTGCAGGCATCGTCGCCCATAGCAAACCACGAAGTGCTGATCGAATACTCGCTGAAAGGCAAGCGCGTCGAGATCGGCGAAGAATACGGTGTGATTGCTGAAGATGGCGGATGCGAATTCACGCGAGACCTGTGGGGCCAAGTGAATTGACCGCTCAACAGATCACAGAAAATCCACTATTGTCTTGATAAATTAACAGAATATGTGCTAACTTGATTCACTCAAGCGAGGTTTGCCATGATTGCGAAAAAGAAGGAACAGCAACAGCATTATGCAATAAACACAAGGCAAATATTCATTTGCCCGAAGTGCGAGAGGAAGTTCTTTGTTTCCGGCAACGTGTCCTTGACCTGTCCGGAATGTAAAAAGGCGGAGATAGTGCCACTGACAAAAAACAAACAGGTTGAGCAAATAGGGGTCGTCTATTGCCCCATTTGTCATGATGCCCTCTGTGTCAATATAGCTGGGACACCTCCCCTATGGTAAATTAGAGTAGAGGGTGGGGAGGAGAAATCATTATGATAGCTGCAAAGATCAAAGCA
>JAYTJE010000042.1:0-11762 GCA_043731355.1 Nitrospirota bacterium | reverse complement strand
AAAGTGGATAGACCTATCCATTGAGCACTCAAAAATAAAGGTGGATTTGTCTAACCGGTCTCAGCTAAAATAATCGAAGAACACCGCACTCTCAAGTTGCTTTCTAACAACACCTGTTGCTATTACTCACCTAAAGTGCCATTATATGTTATAGTTATGAAATGGTTGGAAACACCTGCCACAAAGATCGGATCCTTTGTGGCTTTTCTGTTTTTCATGGAGGAAAAATGCGGAACAGGCAGAGTTATAAAGAAAAGAAGGAACTGGAGCGAGCGACCATGGTTGCCGCAGGCCTCGTTTCAGAACGGTATGCCGGGGTTTCGAACATCGAATTTCAGATGACCTACTACCAGCGTGGCTTGCATCCGGTCCTGATGACGCGCACACTCAGTTTCCTGCCCGCCAATTATGCCACCTTTCACCTGAAATGCATGCAGGAAGGGTGCACGGACGGCGGGTATGACCTTGCCCCGGTGGTGGCTGGCCTTGCCAACTCCCGCAAGAAAACGGTCAAGGGAAAAATATTTTGTCATGGAACCAACGATACCGTAGGCCACGCAAGCATCGCCTACGAGGTAAAGATCCAGTACAGCAAGCCTGCCAAATAGTCGCTTGCCGAGGCCCCTCATCCTCTGGCGAGCAGCGCTTTTTTTCGATTGGACCTCTCTCCTTGTTGCAGTTTCTCTTCAAAAGCGGCCGCCGTTTCTCCCTGCCGGGCTCCGCTCCTTTCCCTTCGCCGGTTCACGCCAAATGAACAGGTTGTTCATCTTATGGATGAAGTCGGGCAACCGCGGAAAATAAGACGGTTACCGAGCCGCACAGGTCGAACTATCTCTTCGCCACTCGCACGAAGGTATTGTTCTCGTTCAGACCGTCGATGATGGCGCCGAGTCCGGCCATATTCTGGAGGTAATTAAGGGCATCCTGAGAGATCTCCTCTCCCGGGACTAAAAGCGGGATACCGGGGGGGTAGACGGTCACGATCTCGGTCGAGACGCGGCCCACGGAAGCGTGAACATCAACAAGCTCGCTGTCGGAATAGAAGGCGTCGCGCGGGGTCATGGCGAAACGGTTGTCCAGCGCCGGCGGACAGACCTTGTCAAGCGGCAAAAGCGCGCCCTGCAATCCGGTTTCGGCGGAGATAACCTTGAGCGCCTCCACCAGCAGGTTCAGGTCTTCCTGGCGGTCGCCGATCGAGACGATGACGAGCACATGGAACGGGTCGGCCATCTCGACCTGGATGCCGAAGCGGAGGTTCAGCATCTGGGAAACGGAGTAGCCCGATAACCCCAGATCCGAGACGGTTATGGTCATCTTGGTCACATCCATGTCGGCCATACCGGTTTGTTTTGCCATATCCTTGGTGAAACAGGTAAGGCCCGGTATCTTATTGATCCCGGCGCGGGCCTCCTCGGCAAGCTTGATGGTCCGGGTCAAGAGCTTTTTGCCTTCCGTGGCCATCTGCATGCGCGCCAGATCGAGGGACGCCATAAGGATGTAAGACGGGCTGGTGGTCTGGAGAAGTTTCAGCGTGTTCGCGACGTCATCCAGGTTGACCCTGCCCGCATTCGCGTGGAGCATGGACGCCTGGGTCATGCCGCCCACGATCTTGTGCGTGGACTGTACGCACATGTCCGCACCGGCCTCCAGCGCGCAGATGGGAAGCAGGGGGTTGAATTTAAGGTGCGGGCCGTGCGCCTCGTCCACGAACACCAGCAGACCCTTGTCGTGAGCGTAGGGGATGATCTTTTCGAGGTCGGTGCAGAGCCCATAGTAGTTCGGGCTGGTGAGCAGGAGCGAGCGAGCGCCGGGGTTGGCGTCAATTGCAGCTTTGACCGTGTCAAAGGTTACGTTCAGAGTCAGCTTGAGACCGGGGTCGAACCGGGGCTGGAAGAAGATGGGCTGGGCCCCGCTCACGATCAGCCCGGTCAGCACGGACCGGTGGCAGTTGCGCGCGATCAGGACCTTGTCCCCTGGTCCGGTGGTGGCGGCAACCATGGCGTGGTTACCGACGGTGGTGCCGTTCACGAGGAAAAAGGAGCGGTCAGCGCCAGCCGACTTCGCTGCCAGTTCCTGGGCTTCTTTGATGACCCCGGTGGGGTTCTGGAGCGAATCGACCTCGTCAAGGGTCGTAAGGTCGATCGAGAAGACGCGCGGCCCCACGAACTTGCGGAACCGGGTGGCGATGCCTTTGCCGCTCTTGTGCCCGGGCGTATGGAACGAGACCTTGCGGCTTTCGGCAAGGTTCACCATGGCATCGAAAAGGGGTGTGCGGAACTGCTCGTCGTCGGGTTTATTGGGAGGGGGGGTCATGGCGTTCTATCAATATAATCTTCGAAACCCCTGAAAGAAAAGGATCTCGAAGCAATGCCCGCTCCAAAAGAATAAGGCGTACAGAAGTGTACGCCCTGAAGCCGGGGGTTGCGGCGCAATGCCGCGGACAGGTCCGCTGCCGGACCGCTAATGATAGGTGAAGAGCGGCGCATTATCTTCGATGATCTTCGTCTCTTCCGCCATGGCTTTACGGATGTGCTTCGGCAGAGAGTACATGCCCTGGTTCGTGATGCCGTCGTAGTAGCGGTTCTCGCCCTTGATCCGCTTTTTGATCATCGCGTCCACTTCCTTGGGCGAGAATTTCCGGGGATCGAGGTTCTTCGATGCCAGGGTAAAGCCCCAGGGCAGGCCGAAGGACGGGATCGAGACCGCATAGGGCGCGACCACCGGGAAGACCGCGTTCAGGGTCTTGTCCACCGCCGTGAAGTTCAGGAGCTGGTGCAGCGCGGTGGTGCCGGCCTGGAGCGAGATGGTGCCGTCCGGGCTTAAGCGTTCTTTCACGAGCTCATAGAACTCGCGGGTGTACAGGAGATAGGCGGGCCCTTCTTCGACCGGCTCGGAGATGTCGATGATGATGACGTCGTAGGTGTCGGTCGTCTCCTCAAGGTACTTGCGCGCGTCCATGTACCGGAGGTCGGTCCGGGGGTCGTCAAAAGCGCCCTGGTGCCACTCGGGCAGCAGTTCCTTCGACTTTTCAACAACTTCCTGATCGATGTCCACCATCATGCAATACTCGACGCTCTTGTGGCGCAGAACTTCACGCAAGGTTGCGCCTTCGCCGCCGCCGACGATGAACACCCGCTTCGGGTTTGGATGCGTAAGCATGGCCGGATGGACCAGGCCCTCATGGTAGATGAACTCGTCGGTGACCGTGGACTGCATCTTGCCGTCGAGCACCAGGCACCGGCCATAGCTCCCGCTGTCCATGATCTCCATCTTCTGGAACTTGGTCTGGTTCGCATACTGGATCATCTTGATGCCGTGGATATGCCCCTCGTCGGGGCTCGTGTATTCAATGAACCACTTGTAGCTCTTGGGCTCTATCATGCTGAAACCAATTCTCCCTGAACGAGCGGTTTATGCGGAAGCTTTTCGTTGCCGAGGATGCCCCTCTTCATTTCAACCATGGAGGGGCTTTTGGACTGGAACTTCTCGATGAGGTAGTCCGCCGCGACCCTGGGGTCGATCAGGTCTCCGCACGTGAAGACGTCGACTGCGGCGTAGCCGTATTCCGGCCAGGTGTGGATGGCAAGGTGGGATTCGGCGATAACCACCATCCCGCTGATGCCAAAAGGGCTAAACTCGTGGAAAGCGACTTCAACAATGGTCGCCTTGGCCTCAAGTGCTGCATTTTTAAGTGTTTCCCGTACAAACTCTAGACTGCCTAGTGTTTTGGGGTTGCAATCCTTCAATTCCAAGAGCAGGTGAGTTCCTAGTGCGTGCAACCTGTTTGCCTCCTTCTCAGCCTGCTTCACAAGCTTCCCGAGTGTTTCGGGAGCTCAGCAGGACAGCCTCCCGATCTCTCGGAAGGGCTCGTTGACCAACTGCCAATCCGCCCCGGCTTCTGACGGGCCCACACAGTGTAAATTTGTAATGTGATTTATCAAATATACGCAGCTTTGTCAAGAATAAAATGGACCGCGCTTCATTTTTTTCGCGCGCGAGCGAAGATCGACCTCAGCATGTCTCTGAGCGGAGATTTTTTCACTCTTCGCAGGTCTCGCGGCGCGCTTTTTGTCGCCGATTTTGAGGCCCCATCGGGCGTCAAAAGCGTAAGTGTCTTCGCCAACCGGTTGCCACCTCCGCGGCGCCGCGTGAATCGCGAAAAAAGTCTTTACATCCGCGGCAGAGTGTTTTACTATTGGGCCTTAAATCGGCGGCCAACCGCCGCGAGCCGGACGAGCACCGGGTTTTCTGTCTGACCGCTGTCGGTATTTCGGCATCTGAATCCAGTTCTGGAGGTTTTACCCGCATGTCTTCCAAAAGGTTCGTTGAGATCGGCTCAGTGCTCGTCAATCCCGAGCTCTTCACCCGGCCCTACACCTGCGACGTGGTCGGCTACGACTGCAAGTCGCAATGCTGCTACCGCGCCTGCATCGTGCCGGAGCAGGAGACCAAAAGGATCGAGGCGAACTTCGATGAGATCCTTGCGTATCTGGGCCCGGAGAACCGGGCCGTGCTCAAAAAGAACGGCGCCATCCTGGCGGACTGCAAAAAGCAGTGCCCGAAGGGCTGCGAGATCCACGACGACGAGGCCCAGGCCATCAGGCGCCACTTCGGAGGCAAGGAGTTCCGCTGCGCCCTGATCCACAACAACAGCTGCGCCCTGCTCTACACGAACAAGGAAGGGCTCAAGTACTGCGCCGTGCATACCTATGCCATGGACAAGGGCCTGGTCTGGGAAGAGTACAAGTTCGCCGACTGCGTACAGTATCCCCTCGCGTTCTACACGACCGAGGACGGCAAGCAGGCGCTGTCCATTCAGGACACGCCCTACCTGGCCCACATCCCGTGCATGAAGCACCCCAAGGGCGACCCCATGTACAAGAGCCTCAAGAAGACCATCGAAACCTACCTGGGCAAGGATTTCTATAAACAGCTGGAAGCTTACGCGAAGAAGAAGTAGCAGGGCAAACCGGGACCGAAACCTTTTAACCACGAAGTGCACAAAGAAGCCGAAGAAGACAGCATCAAATATTGATGAACTCGTAAAAAGTCGAGAACCTCTCAATTTGTCATTCTGAGCGAAGCGAAGAATCTCGCTTTATCAATACGATAAGAGACCCCTCACTTCGTTCGGAGAGACACTTACAGACTTTTTACGAGAGCATCAAATATTACTTTCCACTTCGCGGCCTTCGTGCTCTTCGTGGTAAAAATTTTTGCCTTTTGAGCAGAATTTTATTCTTCCGCACCTAACTTATGGGAAACCTCTTCCTCAGCTTCAGCATAGCCATCTCCGGCGCGATCGGGCTCGTGCTTTTGAGCAGCGTTTTAAACTTCGAAAACTACATCACCAAAATAATTCCGCTCATTCCGATCCTCTATGCCATCGTCTATGAGATCCTGGAGCACAAAAAGAAGGGCAAAAACAAGTATGTCAAGGAACCCCTGGAAAAAGATGAGCTCAAGGAACGCCGAGAGCATGCAGACGACCGGCGGCTGACCTTCGGCAGGGTCGTCTCCGACGTCGGCGTCATTTTCATCATCAAGTTCTCCGTCGAGCTGTTCCTGGTGGCGCTCTTCTTTCGTTTCAGCGGACAGACCTTCAGCGAAACCTACGGCGCGCTCCACATCGATACCGTGGGCAAGTTTCTCCGGGGAGACCACCCCTGGCTCACGGGAAACGAAGGCATGTACCTGCTGGCGCTCATCGCGCTCATCACCTGCTTCATTTCCGGCCTCTGGATCGGGTACACGTCGCAAGGGATGGCCATCGTGGAAGGCGTGCTCGCCGGCGCGGCGGTCACCGTGGTCATGGCCATGACCAACATGCTCACCCTCTACCGGAAGCTGGAGGACGTCACGGTCCAGTTCGCCGATTCCCTGGGCTATGTGATGCGCGCGGGATTCCTGGTCGTGATCGCGCTCCAGGTTCTGTTCTACGGCCTCTGGAGCGGATTGGTGCAGCGCGGGAAGAACGAGCGGGCGCGGCTGAAAGCTGACGGGAAATCAGAGAAGAAGGCGAAGCAGTAACTTTACGCCGAACTTGTTGAAAATAGAATCAAGTATCTGTTCTTTTTGAGACGTGACTACTGATACGTGGTCCTTGCCGAACATCTTATATATTTTATTATATCTGTTGGTAGGCGCATTTCAAGACTTTTATTCCTCGCCCTGGTTCCGGCTTGACTCTGTCACAATCTTGCCGCACGGTGCCTTTGAGCTAGGCTATCCGCCGTGCGCCGAGGAAGTGTTTTTTCCAGTAGGGGTCGTCGAGGCTTTCGGTCCGCACGCGCTTGCCCGTGCTCGGCGCATGCACGAAGCGACGATCTCCGAGGTAGATGCCAACGTGGGAGTATTTCTTTCCGGACTGATCGAAGAACACAAGATCGCCTCTCCGCATATCGCGCGACAGGACCGGCGCGGTGCGCTTCATCAATGGTCCGGTGCCATGGGGCAGGTCAATGCCGGCGGAAAGATAGCTGTAGCGCACGAGCCCGCTGCAGTCGAACCCGTCGGGGCTGTCTCCCTGGTAGTGATACGGCCTGCCGACCATGGCGAGCGCCGTGTCCGCCGCCTTGTCAGCCGCGGCAGCGGAGTATTTTCCCATTGCCCGCGGCGGTGCGGACACGCAGCCGGAGAACAGGGCCATGCTGCAAAGTAGTGCGATGATGACAAACCGTTGATGCATGTTTTCCCTTCTTCCTGTGTCGCACATCCTAAGCAAACGGTAGGGGAAAGTCAATGGAAGATCAGGGTGATAGACTGAAGGCCGAAGACTGACGGTAATTCTACAAATGCCAGACCTTTCCTTTTCCCATCTTCAGCCTTCAGTCTTACCACCTTCAACCTGACGTCGCAACCCAGAATCCCCTTGACCCCTGTTTCCCGCCCTGTTATATTTCCCCCATGAAACATACTATTACCTTCATGCCGGACAACGTCACCGTTACGGTAGACGACAACACCAATCTCTTTAAAGCCGTGAAATCCGCGGGAGTTTACGTGCTCTCGTCCTGCGGCGGCAAGGGCAACTGCGGCAAATGCAAGGTCGTGATCAAGGAAGGCGCGGTGGAGCCCGGCAAGTCACGCTCGTTTCTTTCCGCGGAGGAACTCGGACGCGGCTACGTGCTTGCCTGCCATTCCACCGTGAAAAGCAGTCTGACGGTCGAGATCCCGCAGGAATCGCGGATGCAGGCCAAGCACAAGATCGCCACCGGCGCAAACACGGACGAGATCATCAGGTTCATGGAGGCAGCCGGCGGATGCCTGGAGTCCCGCATCAGCCGCGTCTATCTCGAGATCGATCCGCCCACGATCGACGACAACATCGCCGACTACGAGCGGCTCAGGCGTGCCGTGGACAAAGAGGGCTTTGACGCTTCGCACCTCCACATGAGCTACATGATGCTCGCCAAGCTCGCCCATGTGCTGCGCGAGGGCAACTGGAAGGTAACGGTCTCCCTGTTCAACGTCACCGCGGTGCTCGAAGTGCTCGACATCTTTCCGGGCGACGCCACGAAAACGCGCTACGGCGCCGCCGTGGACATCGGCACCACCACCGTGGTCGTCTACCTCGTGGACCTTTCGGACGGCCGCATCATCGGCACGGCCTCGACCTACAACAGCCAGGTGAAGTGCGGCGACGACGTGATCACGCGCATCGTCTATGCCACGGAGCGGAACGGGCTGAAGGAACTCCAGAACCTCGCCGTGGGAAACATCAATACCATGCTGGCGGACCTTGCTGAAAAGAACAGCATCCCGCCGGGCATGATAGACTACATGGTCGTGGCCGGCAACACCACCATGATGCACCTTTTCTACGGCATCGATCCGCAGCATATCCGGGAAGAACCCTACATTCCGACCGCCACCTTCTTTCCGATCATCCGCGGCAAGAGCATCGGGTTCCAGTTCGACCCCCAGACCATCATCTATTCCATGCCGAACGTGGCAAGCTATGTGGGCGGCGACATCACCTCGGGCATCATGGTCTCGCAGATCCACAAGCAGGAGGCGGTGTCGCTCTTCATCGACATCGGCACCAACGGCGAGATCGTGCTCGGCAACAAGGAGTGGCTCGTGACCGCGGCCTGCTCCGCCGGTCCGGCTTTCGAAGGCAGCGGCATCAAGTTCGGGATGCGCGCCATGGAAGGCGCCATCGAAGAGGTGGAGATCGACCCGAAGACGTATGAGGTGAACTTCCGGGTCATCGGAGACGTGAAGCCCATCGGCGTCTGCGGCTCGGGCATGATCGACGCCCTGGCCGAGATGTATCTGTCCGGCGTCATCGACCAGAAGGGAAAAATCCGGGAAGAGATCGGTACCAAGCGAATCCGGCGCGGCGAGAGCGGCCTCGAGTACGTGCTTGCCTGGCGGGTGGAAAGCGCCATCAACAAGGAGATCGTGTTGACCGAGGTGGACCTCGACAACCTGATCCGCGCCAAGGGCGCGATCTACGCGGGCTTTGCCACGCTGCTGTCGCACATGAGCATGGGCTTCCACGATATCGAGAAGCTCTACATCGCCGGCGGTTTCGGCAGATACATCGACGTGGAGCGCGCCATCACCATCGGCATGCTGCCGGACCTGCCGGTGGAAAAGTTCGTCTTCCTCGGCAACACCTCGATCATGGGCGCCTACTACGCGCTGCTCTGCGACCGCCTGCGCCACGAGGCCGAGGAGATCGCGAGGAAAATGACCTACGTGGAGCTCTCCGTGTCCCACAGCTTCATGGACGAGTATATGCAGGCGCTGTTTTTGCCGCACACGAATCTGGATGCATTTCCGACCGTGAAGAAGGAGTTGGAGAAGCGGAAGCGGTAGCGCGCGAGCGCATAGGGTTAAAACAGTTAGAGGCTGACCGGGTCCTTGGGGAGGAACTTCATTCTATGTGTACTTTTGCTGTTTGGAGGGCTTTCACTTGGCTGCTCTCTCCTTCAGAAGGGGATCGCACGTTGTCCCCTTGCAGCCGCACATGGGATACCAGTTTTTGAACCCGTAGTAGAAAGCAATAGCCGCATAGAGATACACTGCCGCAACGATGGCCGTAATGATCAAAAATGTCGTCATACCGCACCTCCCTAGTGCGCGGCAGCTCAGATGTGCCGCGCAGAATATAAACTACTGCTTCTATTATACCTCAAAGAAAAGCCCCTTTTTATAGGGGCTTTTGCACTTCACTGGACTACCTTGGATTGTTAAATGGTGGAGGCGGCGGCGTCCATAAATCAGTTTGTCCAACCACCCGGAATAATATCATTAATCTCAATGCTAACTTACAACCTACCCCCAAAGATACCCTAACAATCTTCGGCTACAGACTTAGAATGTAGTATCCTTTTTTTTGTTAGTTCACTGATGATTAAAGAAGAGGATTATAACATGACTGATATGCCAATTTTATGGGCTAACGACATTCAACCAGTCAAGAATAACAGATTGCTTTCTCGCTACCGCTTTTCGATAATCATATATTTCTTCAGTGCCCATCTGAACCCTGCAAATAGTAAATGCGGACCCGGCTTTGCGGCTATTATCAGCTAGTATTGCAGCATCGGCTACGCTCACCGCTTCTTTTATGGCCTTCTGCGTTCTAGGGAATCGACTCATAAGTTTCTTTAAATCCACATCGTGACCACCTGAAGAGACCCGGGTGTTTACTCGCGCTATCGACAACTGAACATTTGAAAGACCGACAAAAAGAAGGAGGACATAATAACCATTGCTCTGCATTTGTCTTATAAGATCGATTTTAGACTCGATCTTCCCTCCCTCAGTTTCTTTCCAATAAGAAAAAACTGTTTCCATCGCAAATGGGACTTTGTAAGCCATCGCTTGAGCTACGAACGCAAATAAGCCTTGCTGAGCTACTGTCATCCAACTCTGATCCTTATCTCGGAGGGAAGATGCCCATTGAGGTAAAGATTGCGACTCCGTTACCTCCGGGAGGATTGACATCATCATGCGGTCGGCATTTATAAGAGGTATTTGGAATTGGTTGGCAAGCTGTCTATACCATAATGTGGATTTTCCCGAGCCATTATGTCCTGCGAGGATGACGGCAAGCGGTTTCTTTGACCGTTTTTGAGCATGTTTTACTGCATCCACTGCCGACGCTATGGTGGTCATCGGCCAATTCTAAACTTACCATTAACAAAGCTGCCAAGTGCACGCTTGCCATTGAGTTCGCGAACAATCAGCCCTGGATGTTCTGATTCCGCATGGAAAAGGGGCACACCTTTAGCCGCATTAATTTTAACGCCGGGTTTGACAATTTTGTTCATTGCTCTAGCCAAAGCGATCTGCCCATCTATAACATTGCGCCTTACTTTCGATTGTTTCGGTGTCGAAACCGCCACCTTGACCGACCCAAATTCAACACAAAGAATCACTTCGTCATCTTTGGGAGTAAAGCCAAACCCTTTAGGGTCATTAAACCACTTTACGGTTCCTTTTTGCATTGTTGATACAACCTCCTTCTTTGATACTAATACTATGGTAATTCAGGTATTTTGTCAATACTCCTTTGTCCATTACAACAAGTTAGTTTTTTTCTACACTCTTTATCTTCCACGATTTCAGCCGAATTATAATACTACACGCGCTATCAATGCCCGGATATCATCAACGTACCAGCATGTGCAACGGTCTGACAACTTCACCGGCTTCGGATACCTGCCCGACTTGACTCCGGCCCACCATGTGCTTTTGCTGATGGGAATAATCGGGGGTATGCCTTTTCTTCTATCCCCGAGAATCTGCCACAATCTTACAAGCCCGCTCTCCGGGAGATTGTTTGCTGTACCTGGCTGCAACTCACCCATCACCGTTCACCTCTACCCTGTCCCTTTTCTAATGATGCCTTTTCTCCTGCAGCACTATTCAGCATTGCAAAATGCCGAGGCCTTAAACGCTGCCCTCCATTACGAACAAGGATATCTAAAAAATCACTATTACCATCAAACTTAGATATCAATGCAAGGGTTGGCGCATACTGTTTAGTCAGATGATCTTTCTTCTCTTGAATTGTTATCTCTTCTTTTTTAATGGTGAGCCTCATTTTTTCCACATCACCAAGAAAACCAGACCACCATTTTGATACAGGCCATCGCGACTTATTTGTATCGTCAGAGGCATCAACGAATTTGAGATAATTCTTTAGCACTCCAGCAGTTATTTCACTTAGAATTTCACCATTAATTATTGCTGCGGCTACCAAATCCGCCCTGTCATTGCGACAGACGATTTCAACCCTAATCCAGGGATAATCAACCTTTTGTTCTTTTGCCTTATCATAAAAGCGAATCAGAAAAAGGCTTACTTTGCTCCCAAAATATACCGTATTTCCTTCATGTTCACTGGCAGCCGTTGTTAAATCAATTTCCTCGTGTCTACGAAACGTTCTAAATTTACTAATTACTTCGCGTTTATCTACCTTCTCATTAATTTGCTCTAGTGATAAACGCCCAACATAATCATCCAACGCCACATCGATCCTTGCGAAATGTCCGCCTTGATTAAAAACTTTTTTGATCAGTTCGGGCCAGACATTGCCAAATCTTGCTTCATTTCATATTGACGGCACCCTTTACCGGATAGAACAACATGACAGCCCATCTCAGTGGTACCGCCCGAGAGAATAGTAATATCCCCACACTTGACCTGTGTAGCCTTCCGCTTTAATAAATCCCCATAGCCGTGCCTCATTCTAAATAAACCAACCCAAAGCGACAGCACTTCGGATTATAATAGCCGCCCTA
>JAYTJE010000041.1:0-2928 GCA_043731355.1 Nitrospirota bacterium | reverse complement strand
TGCTCCTTTTGCTTGTTCGTTTAAGTGGCGCCAATACTAACACATCGCACCACCTAAATTCACCTGCAAAAGTTGCACTTCGAAGTTGAATCCGCGTATTAAGCAGGCAACTCGGCATCATTGTTTTGATCAGAAATAATATTTGCGAATGGTGCTATAGCGGCCACGAAAAAAGCAATCTAAAATGGACCATGTTAGAGACTTACTGTGAGGTTGATAATGCTGAGTGACAAACGACTGCTAATGCAGAAAATTGACAGGCTGGGACATGATTTCAAACAAATTTCTAAGCCTAAGCAAAAGAACTTGTCGCCAAGGACATCGAAGAATATGCAGGTAAGTGTGTTGGCTCTTGCGGATCAACTGCAAAAGGTCATGCGGAACCTCGATCCAATTCAGCAGCCGGATTTTGTATTTGATACCTCGCAACAATCGCACGTTGGCCAGCTCATGCATCTTGCTCTTCTATCGCAATTACGGCGTCCCCTGGCCGATGTTCCCAGGTTTTACGGATCGGGGATCTATGTTCTCTATTATACCGGGAAGTACAAACCGTATCTTCCGATTTCAGGGACAGAGCACCCCATTTACATAGGCAAAGCTGAGCCGCTTAATTCTATGGCCATGAGGCCGTCGGAACAGGGAGATAAACTCACCAGTCGGCTGTATGAACACAGGCGTGATATTAAACAAGCCCAGGATGATTCTGCGAAAACCTTGTTTCTCAGTGATTTCGAATGCCGCTTTCTCGTTATGCAAAGTGGTTTGGAGGCAGTGGCAGAATCCTACTTGATCCAATTTTACCAACCTATTTGGAACGATCAAATTGGGATTTGCTATGGTTTCGGACAAAAGGACTGCGGATATAGATCTCTTTTCAATCAACGTTCACCATGGGACACATTGCATCCTGGACGTGATTGGGCGTACAGTGATGCGAAGATGCAGGATGAAATGTCCGCCGCAAAAATAAGTTGCGAGCTTGTGAGATATTTCCAGAGCAATCCACCTATCAAAACAATCGACAAGGTATTTAAACGGTTTATTGCTGAAATGCGCCAGACATGATTGTAAGTTACAACCCCCAACCAGCATAACTCGAATTGGATTGTCCTGTATGGAGGGGATGAAAGAAAATACCTGCCACAACGATGCCGCCACAGCTACGGCTGACCACGAAAAGACCTCCCTCCATCGCCAGATCGACGCGACTGACCAGCAGATCGATCAGTTGGTGTATGAGTTGTATGGTTTGACGGAGGAAGAGATGAAGATCGTGGAAGGTGCCGAAAAATGAAAGCACTCCTGGATTATCAGGGCAAGACAGTACGGTTGCAAACCTGAACTATCGTTATTATTACGGCACATTGGTCGGTGACAAGTGGCTCTGTGTTGTGGTAAAGTATGATAGTGATGATGCCTTTGTGCTTACTGCGTATCTTACTGATAAGCCGAAAAAGGGGGAACAGCTATGGCCCAGCAGATAAAAGTATGGTATGACCCGGAAAGCGATTTTCTGGAAGTTCTGTTTTCCGATAAAGCCGGATACATGAAGGAAACGAACAACGATGCGGTAATGGAACGAGTGGACGCGCAGGGAAACGTCCTCGGTTTCACGGTGATGGGTGTAAGCCGATTGGCTAAGGAAAAACCGCTGATAGCTGATTTGATCCCCGCTTGAATGATGGTGTTATACTAAAGACAGGAAAATGAACCCTCCGGCTGGCGGCGGTCCGCGCATCCCTTCTTGACATTATTTCGCCGAATCCCTTATTATGTCCCATGCTGATCGAACCTTTAAGCCTTCTTCACAAGGACCTCCTGGTGCCGCGCCTCAAGGCGGTGACTACGACGATCTCCGAGTATACCTTTGCCAACCTCTACCTCTTCCGCGAGAACCATGCCTACGAGGTCATTATCACGGACCACGATGTCTTTATCCGGGGCCGGACCTATGACGGCCACCGCTACCTCATGCCGACCGCCGACGTCCGGACCCTTGATCTGGTGAGGCTTAAGCGGCTGATGCAGAGCGTTGAGTTCCTGTTCCCCATACCGGAAGCATGGCTCGACCCATTCAAACCCGAGGAGTTCGAGGTCGAGTATCAGGAAGGGGACCAGGACTACGTGTACACGGTCGAGAAGATGAGCGGCTTAAAGGGGCGCAACCTCCACAAAAAAAGAAATCTGCTCAAGCAGTTCCTCGAATACTACCAGCACGATGCCAGGCCGCTCACCAGTGACCGGCTCGAAGACGCCCGCTTCGTGCTGAACGATTGGGTGGCGACGACGGAAATGAAGCCCGCGGACACGGACCATGCGTCCTGCCTCGAGGCGCTTGACCGCTATGAAGAGCTTGTTCTGTGCGACGGGATCTATTACGCCGAGGGAGAGCCGGCGGGGTTCGTACTTGGTGAAGAGGTGAACAACGATACCTTCGTGCTGCATTTTGCCAAGGCGCGTACCAAGTTCAAAGGCGTGTACCAGTATATGTTCAATAATTTTGCAAAGATCCTTCCGCTCAAATACAAATACCTGAACCTCGAACAGGACCTGGACAAAGAGAACCTGCGCGTCTTTAAATCGTCGTATGCGCCTGAAGTGATGCTGAGGAAGGCGAGGGTGCGGTGGAGGGACAGCGCCGGATGAAGGCCGACGTCATCATTATCGGCGCCGGCGCGTCGGGCCTTATGGCCGCGGCGGTCTGCGGCAGGCGCGGGAGGTCCGTGCTCGTCCTTGACCACAACGAACAGGCCGGGGCGAAGGTCCTTGTCTCCGGCGGCGGACGGTGTAATTTCACAAACCATCATGCCGGCGCCGAGCATTACCTGTCCAACAATCCTCAATTCTGCCGGTCCGCCCTGGCGCGGTTCACGCCGCGCGACTTCCTCTCGCTCGCGGAGCGGCACAATATCCGGTACTCCGAAA
>JAYTJE010000040.1:0-8107 GCA_043731355.1 Nitrospirota bacterium | reverse complement strand
CCTCAAGGAATACGGGTCCTGGAGCGTATTGAGCATCGCCTGCCTTGTCGGGATCGGCGTCAGCCGTGGTTTTACCTGGCTCGTTTTCCCGCTGTTCCTCGCCCTCGGTCTGCTGATAAACTCGAAACAGGCTTTCACAAAATGGCTCAGGGGAAAAGGGGACCGGCGGTCGTTCGCCGTTTTCATCGGCCAGACCGTTGCGGCGACCATTGTTCTCGTTGCGGTTTTCGGCAGCGATGTCCCGAGGCTCCTGCCGCTGCTGGTGGTCCCCGCGGCGTATTTGCTGCTGAACCGGTTCGCGGGCGAGCATTTCATTCTTACCGAGCTGCTCGGCTTCGCCTTGCTCAGCCTTGCGGCGGTGCTGATGAAGTTTTTGATAACGAACGGGCTTGATGTCCGGCTCTTCGTGGCCGTAGCGCTGTATTTTACCGCGGGTGTATTCAAGATCAAAGCGATGCTGTTCAGAAAAACGATCGACCGGGTGTTCACGGTACTGTATGTGCTGTTTGCGGTAATTGGGTATCGCGGTTTTCACCTCTCCCTCCTTCTGCTTCTGCCGCTCCTGGAAAACCTCGCAGCGGCGGCCACACTATATAAAGTCAGGCTGCAGACCACGGGTTGGATAGAAGTGGCAAAGAGTCTGGCTTTTTTGATCCTTATGCTGAAGTTTTATTAAATGGAGAGGGGAAGCGTATGCACGATGCATTGAACAGCGGACGCGTCAGGATGCTCTTGTGGTCCAGCGTCGTTGCGCTCTCTGTTTCCGTTGGTTGCGCCACGACCATTAAGACCAATGTTCTCATGCCCGGTAATATCGACCAGGCGGCGCAGTTCAAGAACGTTGCCGTTCTGCCCTTCGACGGCCCCGAGGGCGAGACATTTACCACGATCGTGGAAAGCACCCTGGCGAGCGTGATCATCGATAACCGGCAGTTCTTTCAGATCGTGGACCGGGGAAGCGTGGATAAGGTCATGAACGAGATGAAGCTCGGCATGACGGGCATGGTGAATGAGAATGCGGCTGCGCAGGTGGGGAAAACGGTCGGCGCAAAAGGCATTTATACCGGGACTATCGGCGCCTCCTCCGTGGATGAGGAATTCTATTCAGAAAAGCGCCAAACGTGCGCCCTGTATCGGCCCGTGACCGACAGCAGCGGCAGAAAGACACAGGAATGCACGAACTGGTACGATTCCCAGGTCTCCTGCACCAAAAGGACCGCTTCGTTCAGTTTCACCCCCAAACTCATCGAGGCCGAGACCAGCCGGATCATCTTCTCGAATATCTATGCGAACGCCGTGGAATCGAAGGCCTGCGCCGATGATGGAAAGGGCCTGTTGGATGGCAAGGTCATGCTGAAGCAGGCGCGGGAAACGGTCATGCGGCAATTCCGGATGGATGTTGCGCCCTATTATGCCGTGATGTCCTTCACGTTGAAAGACTCGACCGCGGACATCGCTTCGGAAGCGGCAAAAGCAAAGTTCAAGGAGGGACTCGCTTTCGCCAAAGTTAGCCGGATGGACCGGGCCTGCCCGGCCTGGAGAGAGGCAAAGGTCCTTGCGCCCAATTCCATAACGCTGATGTACAATGTCGCTATTTGCGACGAAACCGAGGACCGGCCCCATGAAGCCCTTGCCCTGTACCGTCAGATAGACAAAACCCTCACTTCACCCGACGATTTGATTGCCACAGCGCTTGCGCGGGTCAATGTGCGGATCGAAAATCGCAGGAGGCTGGCAGGCCAGGTGGCGCGGTAGCCAATCCCTATGACCTCAAGCGAATTTACCAAACTATTCCCCGTTCTTGCGAACAGCCGCGACGCGCTCGTGAAGGAACTGCTGGCGGTGGGCCGGGCGCGGGACGTTCCGGCGGGAAGCCGGCTCTATGCGGAAGGCGATGCCTGCGCGGCCATTGCTTTTGTGCTGGACGGCGAGCTCCGGGTGTACAAAATAAGCGAGAATGGCCGTGAGATAACGCTTTACGAGCTCGGCCGGGGAGAGACCTGTATCTTGAACGCATCATGCATCCTTTCGGGCACTTCCTATCCGGCCAACGCGATGACGCTCACGCCCGCCCGCATCATGCTCATTCCCTCGACGGTCTTTCGCAGGCTTATGGGCGAGTATGAGGATCTGCGCACGTTCGTTTTTTCCCTGCTGAGCCAACGGTTGTCCGCGGTCATGGAGCTGGTGGAAGAAGTGGCCTTCGGCAGGATGGACGGACGGCTCATGGACTATCTTGGAGAAAAGGCAGAGAACGGGCAGCTTGAGACCACGCACCAGAAAATCGCCAATGACCTCGGCACGTCTCGCGAGGTGGTCAGCCGGTTGCTGAAGGATTTCGAACGAAAAGGCCGGGTAAAGCTCGGGCGCAACGAAATAACCCTCCTGAAAACATGAAGTTTCCGAAGGCATGAAGCTGGGAAGTTAAGAAGTTGGGAAGAGAGAAAGAGGGGACGATCGGGAGCGGATAAGCGCTTCGGCTGGTTCGTCCCACAACTTCCCAACTTCTCAATCTCCTAACCTCCCAACTTCGCCGTTTCTCAATGTGACATAGTCACAGACAGGCACGTCTGTTTCTGGTAGTGTGTTTTCAACAACAAGCACGGCGACGGGCCGTGAACCTATCAGGACAAGGAGATCGATCATGAAGAAGAATGTAGGTGGTGCGGAAAGAATTGTAAGGATCATCGCAGGACTTGCCATACTCTCACTCGCGTTTGTGGGACCGCAGTCGGCCTGGGGCTATCTCGGTATCGTACCGCTCGCGACCGGTGTTATCGGATGGTGCCCGGCGTATGCACTTTTCGGTTTTTCTACAACCTGCAAAAGCTGCAAGTAACGCTTGCGGGCAGCAAAGTTGAACCTACTAAAAAGAAAACAGTGCACACCTGAACATCCGCCTTTACCGGGGAGTATCGAACAACGATGCTCCCCTTTTTCTTTGGTTCGCCCCCGGCCAGCCGTCCAATTTTCGGCTTGACAGAAACGCGCAATCAGGTGTAATGTACAACCTCTTAGCCGACAGTTTTGGACCAAAAGCCCCTTAAAAGGGGCTTTTTTTACCTTATCTTTTATCAATGCAGCCACGGGAACACAGGACAGGAGCCAGAGAATGTGCCGTTTGAGCGCTATCACATCGAGCGAATATATTTCCCCCATGGAAAACATCCATGCGCTCGAAACCATGAAGGAAGGCCATGACGGGTCCGGCCTTGGGCTGATGCTCAAGGACATGGGCGGCCCCTTCGCGGACGTTAAGCAGTATCCGACCTTGTCTGCCGTCTGCTCGGGCAAGGGCCTTGCCATGCTTGAGGAGTTTATGAAGACCCAGGGATTTATTGAGAAGTTGTCCTGGGAACCGCCGGTCAAGAACGTTGCCGGTGTCGAGCGCCGCGAGCACTATGTTGCCAAGGTCTACGATTATCCGGCTGCGTACCGGGACCGGTCGAAGACCGAGAGGGAAGATCTGCTCATGCAGGCGCGGCTGACGCTCCGGTGCATGGGCGAGCCTGACGGATCGCTTTTCGTGTTCTCTTTCTACCCCGACGTGCTGACGCTGAAGGAAGTCGGGGACCCGCTGCAGCTTGGCGAATTTTTCGGCATCGAGAAGTCCGGCATCAAAGCGAAGATCATACTCGCCCAGGGCCGGCAGAATACGAACTATGCCATTTATCTTTATGCCTGCCATCCCTTTTTCATTCAGGGCTACGGCACCATGACGAACGGCGAGAACACGGCTTTTGTGCCGATCCGGGAATATCTCCTTGGCCGCGGCAACCCCGGGTACACCGGGTACAATTCCGATTCCGAGGTCTTCACGCACATCGTGCACTACACGAATCGGACCCTCGGCTATCCGCTGACCTATTACAAGGATGTGCTCACGCCGATGAAGGACGCCGAGATCGCGGGCCGTTCCGACGCGGCCGCGCTCAGGCTGCTCAAAAAATCGCTCAGGCCGCTCTGCATCGACGGCCCCAACTGCGTCATCGGGTTCACGCCCGACGGCACGGTTTTCATGGTGCAGGACTCCAAGAAGCTCCGCCCCGGCGTCGTCGGGGGCAAGCCCGGCAAGTACGCGCTCATGTCCGAGGTCTGCGGCGTGGACAGCGCGGCGCCCAACCGCGACCGGACAACGGACATTTTTCCCATGAAGTACGATATGGTGATCATCGCGCCTGGAGCGCGGGAGGTTAAGGTATGGAATCAGCTGCACGGTTAGACCGGAACCACCAACTCTCGATAAAAGAGTTCCCCTATATCATCAAATGGCGGGAGGACCGCTGCACGCGCTGCGGACGGTGCACCGCTGTCTGCCCGGTGAAGGCGATCGAGCCCGCGGTCAACTCCCAGCGGCTGGTGACGTCCGAGGGCGCAAGCCCCGAGCCGAAGGTGACGCGCAGGCTGACCCACGTGGTGAAACAGTCAACGGAGATCGAACGCTACTGCATCGGCTGCGGCAGCTGCGCCCTGGTCTGCCCCACCGAGGCGATCTTTCCGGAGTACAATTTTCAGCACAAGTTCTATCATTTCAAGAACAAGGGCGGCATCCCCTATACGCGCGGCGGCCGGCGGAACGATCCCTCGGTCTCGACGCTCGACAAACTCAAGTTCACGCGCATCTCGATGCTGACCGACCCGGCGCTTGACGCGGGCCGGCATGAATTCCGCATCAGGACGCTGCTGGGCCGGAATCTTCCGGCTGAGCATCTGCCGATCAGGGTCGAGGGCGGCAAGCTCATCACGATCCCCGGCTCCTTTGTCCCTCCGGTGCGCGAGATCTACCCCATCCGTATCGGCAGCATGTCCATCGGCGCTCTCTCCCCCCATATGTGGGAAGGCCTCGCCATGGGCATCACCTACTTGAACGAAGTGGAAGGTCTTCCCGTGGTCATGTGCTCCGGCGAAGGCGGTCTGCCGCCAAGCATCCTCAAGTCGCGCTATTTGAAATACTTCATTATCCAGATTGCGTCCGGCTATTTCGGCTGGGACGAGATCATCCGTTGTCTTCCGGACATGATCGAAGATCCCTGCGCCATCGAGATCAAGTACGGCCAGGGCGCAAAGCCCGGCGACGGCGGCCTGCTCCAGGCCTACAAGGTGCTCGGCCTTATCTCGAAGATCCGCGGCGTGCCGCAGTTCATCGACCTGGCCTCGCCGCCCACGCACCAGACGAAATATTCCATCGAGGAAGCGGTCGCGAAGATGATCCAGTCCATGTCCATGGCCTGGGGTTTTCGTGTGCCGGTCTATCCCAAGATCTCCGGCACCAAGACGGCCCGCGCCGTGCTGAACAACCTGGCCAGAAATCCCTATGCCGCGGCGCTCTGCATCGACGGCGAGGACGGCGGCACCGGCGCGGCGTACAATGTTTCCATGGACAAGATGGGACATCCCATCGCCTCGAACATCCGCGACTGCTATCTCGATCTCGTGAAGCAGGGCAAACAGAACGAGCTTCCCTTGATCGCAGCGGGCGGCGTGGGCAAGGGCGGCAACCTCGCGGCGAACGCGGCAGCGCTCATCATGCTCGGCGCATCGGCCGTGGACATCGGCAAGTACATCATGCAGACCTCCGCGGGCTGCTTCGGCGACGAGTACAACCGCTGCAACGTCTGCAACCTCGGCAAATGCCCGCGCGGCATCACGACGCAGGACCCCAAGCTGTACCGCAGGCTCGATCCCGACAAAGTCGCGGAACGGGTCGTCGAGGTGTTCAAGGCGGCTGATATGGAACTTAAAAAAATATTCGCGCCCCTGGGCAGGAGCACGGAACTGCCCATCGGCATGTCCGACGCGCTGGGTGTCGCGGACAAGGACATCGCGGATAGGCTTTCGATCAGCTACGTATGTTAAAGCAGTAGACAGCATACAGTAGACAGCATACAGGGTACGGCGATGCTACATTCCCCCCTGTTTACTGGCTACCGTCTACTACCTACTTTCTTTTGAGGTTACAATGATAATTAAAGGCAATATCGACGGAAAACGGGTTTCTTCGAAAACGCTTGAAGAGCGGATACAGAAGGCTGTCAAGGACGGCGCTCAGGAACTGACCATCGTAGCTGACGGTCAGCACGGCATCGGCGGCCGGATTTGGCCGCAATTCGGCGCGGTGAAGATCACCATCGAGGGTACGTCCGGCCAGCGCGTGGGCGGCATGGGCATGGAAAATACCCGGATAGTGGTTAAAGGCTCGACCTCCGATGACACGGGCTGGCTGAACTGCGGCACCGTGATCACCGTGCTGGGCGACGTGGCGAACGGCGCGCATAACGCGGCGGCCCAGGGCAAGCTCTATGTCCAGGGCGGCGGCGGCGCGCGGTGCGATACCATGACGAAGAAGAATCCCCGGTTCCCGGACCTTGAGTCCTGGTACTTCCGCGGCGTCGGCGATTCCTTTGCCGAGTTCAAGGCAGGCGGCATCGCCGTGGTCTGCGGCGTCGAGCCCCGTGAACCCGAGAATATCCTGGGCTACCGTCCCTGCGTGGGCATGGTCGGCGGCACGATCTATTTCCGCGGCCCCATCAAGGAATACAGCAAGGCGGACGTAAAGCTCGCGGACCTTTCGGAGCAGGACTGGGCGTGGCTTACCGCGAACATGAAGCCCTATCTCACGGCCATTGACCGCATGTCCCATTATGAAAAACTCACGAAGGACATAACTGCCTGGAAGAAGCTTATTGCCTTTACCCCGGCCGAGAAGGCCGGGACAAAGGGCAAGCTCAAGATGGGCCTCACGGATTTCCGCTTGAATATGTGGGAAAAGGAAGTTGGCAAGGGTGGCATGTTTGGCGCCTACCTCACCCATGACCGCTCCGTGCTTCCTTATATCACGACCGGCGACGATCGCCGCTGGAAGCCGGAGTGGAAGAACGATAAATATCTCCCCCCCTGCGCCTATGCCTGTCCATCCCGCATCCCGTCTCATCGCCGGGCGTCGCTCATACGGCAGGGGAGAACAGCCGAGGCGCTTGCGCTGGTGCTCCAGTACAGCCCGCTGCCGGCAACGGTCTGCGGCACGGTCTGCCCGAACCTTTGCATGACCGACTGCACCCGCGGCCGCGTTGACGAGCCGTTGAATATCAAAGAATACGGTTCGGCCGCGCTGCTCTTGAAAGCGCCGAAAAAAGCAAAGGCGACCGGTCTGAGCGTCGCCGTTATCGGCGGCGGACCCGGCGGACTTTCCGCTGCCTGGCAACTCGGATTGAAGGGCCACTCCGTAGATCTCTACGAGGCTTCGGGCAAGATCGGCGGCAAGCTTGAAATGTGCATCCCCCGCGAGCGCCTGCCCAGGAAGATTCTCGATAAGGAACTTTCGCGCTTTGCCGAGCTCGGGGTGAAGGTCCACGTGAAATCCCCGGTGGACAAAAAGAAGTTCGAGAAAATATACAAAGATCACGATCTGGTGGTCATTGCTGTCGGCGCCCAGGAGGGCCGCGTGATCCCTTTCCCGGGGCACGAGGACGTGGTCAAGGGCATTGATTATCTCAAGGAGATCAACTTCGGAAAACCCCGCAACGTCAAGGGAAAGAAGGTCGTGGTGATCGGCGCGGGCAATGTGGGCATGGACATCGCCTGTCAGGCATACGACCAGGGAGCGGCAAGCGTGATCGCGGTCGATGTGCAGAAGCCGGCGGCTTTCGGCAAGGAGATGGAGCTTGCCTCGTCCAAGGGCACGACGATCCAGTATCCTAAGTTCACCGAAAAATACGACGCCAAAGCGAAGAAGATCTACTTCAAGGACAATACGTCGCTCGACGCGGACCTTGTCATCGTCTCGATCGGCGACAAGCCGGAGCTCGCTTTTCTGCCCGCCTCGGTCAATACGGAACGAGGCTACATCACGGTGAACGAGCTCGGTCAGACGTCCGACGTGAAGGTCTTTGCAATCGGCGACGCCACCAAGCCCGGCCTCGTGACCCATGCCATCGGCCAGGGCAAGGTTGCCGCTGACGTGATCAACTCCCAGCTCATGAACACCGACTATGTGCCCGAAGAACGGCGCGCGATCCCCTACGAACGGATCAAGACCCAGTATTACGAGGTCTGCCGGTTCGACACGATCAAGTTCAACGCCAAAAAAGAGGCTGATCGCTGCATGTCC
>JAYTJE010000039.1:0-20182 GCA_043731355.1 Nitrospirota bacterium | reverse complement strand
ATCGAACAATTGCCGCCATTACGCGATGGGGCAACTTATTGCAACCTTATGCGCCCACTGCGGGGGCTGGCGGCGTTTGACTTTTTACGAGAGCATCATTTAAAACTGTGCTCGTCTGAAGGGAAGGAGCCTGTTTCTACGTCCTGTTTGTATTCTTTTACCGCCTTGATCGCCTGTTCCTTCAGGTTGGCGTATTTCTTGACGAACTTGGGAGTGAAGCGATCGAAAAGACCCAGAAGGTCATGAAGCACCAGCACCTGTCCGTCGCAGTCCGGACCTGCTCCGATCCCGATGGTCGGGATGCGAAGCGCCTTACTGATCTCTGCGCCGAGTGAGGCCGGAACACCCTCGATAACCACGGAAAAAGCGCCCGCATCCTGCACCGCGCGAGCATCGGCAAGGATCTTTTCCCGCGCCGCGTCGTTTTTACCCTGGACCTTGAACCCTCCCATCATATGCACGTACTGAGGAGTAAGCCCGATATGGGCCACGACGGGAATCCCCGCATCCACGATCCCCCTGATGGTTTCGGCCATCTGACTGCCGCCTTCAAGTTTGACCGCTTCCGCGTTCGCCTCTTTCAGGAACCGTCCCGCATTCCGTATAGCTTCGGCTTTGTGCGTTTGATATGAGAGAAACGGCATGTCGCCGACCACCATGGCCGATTGGGTCCCGCGGCTGACCATTTTCGTGTGGTAGATCATCTCGTCCATCGTGACCGGCAGCGTGCTCGATACGCCCTGCACCACCATGCCAAGCGAGTCCCCCACGAGGACCATGTCGATCCCGGCCTGGTCCACGATCTGGGCCGTGGGATAGTCGTACGCCGTCAGCATGGTGATCTTCCTGCCTTCGGCTTTCTTTTTATAAATATCGAGAACAGTGATTTTCGGCATGTTTTGCCTTTCCTGGACCCTGACCCCCGGGCCCTGTCGTTTAGACCGCCGGCCTCGGATACAGCCCCGCGGCCTTCACAATTCCCTCGATCGCGGTTTCCCACTCAATGGCCTGGATATGCACACCCTTGACACCCGGGGTTTCGAGCACCTGGTGAATGAGCTCGATGGTGATCTTGATGCCTTCCTGCTCCTGGAGTTCCCTGGCTTTTTTCTTGTCATCGCCAGCCGCCTCCTTTGCCTTGCTCATCCGGTCGATAAGGGCCTTGGGAACCGAGACGCCGGCAACAGATGAGTCCATGTACTTAAGCATCATGGCGCTCTTCGGCACGATGATGCCGCCGAGAATAGCGGTCTTTTCATGCAGGCCCATGTTTACGATCTTTGCCATCGCCGAGCGGAACCCGTCGATATCGTAGATACCCTGGGTCTGGATAAAATCAGCGCCGGCATTTACTTTTTTCATGAGGTTGATCGGCCTGAAGTCGATGGGGTCGGCCAGGGGCGTCCAGGAAGCGCCGATAAAAAATTTGGGCGCTACGTCTATCGGATCACCGCCGTCCTGCTTGCTCTCGTCGCGCATCTTCTTCATGATGCCGACAAGCTGGCACGTATCAACATCATACACGTTCTTTGCGCCGGGATGGCCCTTCAGCCTTCCTGCTGCGCTGAACTTCTGATGGTCACCGGCAAGACAAAGACAGTTCTTGAGCCCCAGCGCTGCCGCGCCGAGAAGGTCAGCCTGCATCGCGATCCTGTTGCGGTCTCGGCAGGTCATCTGCATGACCGGCTCCAACCCCTGCTGCAAGGCAATGGCAGCGGCAGCAATGCTCGAGATGCGGACGACCGCGGTCTGGCAATCGGTGATGTTCGCTGCGTCGCAAAAGCCTTTCAGCTGCTGCGCTTTCTTGATGACCTCATGGGGATCGGCGCTCATGGGAGGGCCGAGCTCCGCCGTGACCGCGGGCTTGCCGCTGGCAAGTACTTTTTCAAGTGTGCTTCCGCTTTTCATAGGCACTCTCCTGTAGATTAACAACTTTTTACCGCAGAGGACGCAGAGGATGAGAGGCGAGGACGACATAAGTCAAATCTTTCACCTCGGTTTAAAACCCAGGTCATAAAGCCTTTGACCTCCTCGCCGTTTCCTCCTCTGCGTCCTCTGCGGTGAATGCTCTTCTTATTTTCCCGCCTTCGCCTCTTCCTTTGCTTCATACTCCCGGATATGCTCGACCGATATGCGCCGCGGCCCGCCGTCGCGGGAGGTCGACCAGTTGCGCGGAGGGATGACCGCGGACAATTTTTCGAGCGTACCGAGCTTCTTCATCCGCTCGACGATGAGGTACCAGGCACAGTCCACGTCCTTACTGATCTCGCACTTGCCCTTGTTCGTGCCCCCGCAAGGCCCGTTCATCAGCCTCTTGGCGCAGCGCGCAATGGGGCAGATGCCGCCGGTCATGTGCACAATGCAGTCTCCGCAGCCCGCGCAGAGTTCCTTGAACACGCCTGGTGCCTCGACTGCTCCGTAGAACGAGGTGTTGATGCCGGGATAGACGGGCACCGTTCCCGTCCGGTCGGACAGGAAGTTCACGCCCACGCCGCAGGCGGTCGAGAGCACAAGGTCATATTTTTTCACCTCGTCGAGCACCGGCTCGAAATACTCCGGCTCGCAGTGGCGCATGACGCCCATGTGGTCCACGACCATGGACTTGCCTTCCTGCGACGCCTTCATCTTGATGAGCGACGCAATGGTCTCGGCTTCCTTTTCGCCGCCTGCATGGCAAATGGCCACGCAGGTGTTGCACCCGAACACGAGGACCTTCTTAAAGTCCTTAACCATGTTCCATATTTCATCGATTGGTTTTTGTGATCCTACGATCATAGTATGTTACTCCTTATTCTTAATCTGTTTGCACCACATCTCGTATTCTGCATAGTCAAGATCCGTGGTTCCAATATAATCCCAAGTCTACTTCAAGCTTGACTGGTTTAACCGGTTTAATATTATCACTATTCCCCTTACCATCACCCTTACCTGATGATGCTTACCTGATTCCCGATTAACCAGTATCTCGTATATTTTTCTGACTTCCAATGATGCTTCGTAACCGCGATTTTCAACGCAGATCATAAAATGTTTTTTCATGTCTGACCGCTTGTCTTATGCCGCGACCGCGCTGAGCTTTACCTCTTCAATAGATGAATGGCTTCTCCATTTTTTCACGGAAACATAGACGACGGGCTGCTCAGGCTCACGGTTCTTCAGCGACAAACCTTCATGCCACTTATTGAACTCATCTTCACCCTCTACCTGAAATATGAGCAATGCATTGACCGGGATATTGCCTGTCAGGGCTTTGTGCTCCATGAGGTAGCGCTGAAACTCAGTCGAAAGCATGGCCAAAAAATCAGTGTATTTACTCATTGTTCACTCCTTTGAGAAATTCCCTCGTATACAGTGACCAGTTTCTATTAATGTCCCAATCCGCATACGTCAAGGCGCTTTCAAAGCTCAGGCTTAAGGTTTCTTTGCTCTGCTCACCTTTTACTGTGTATCGGTCAACGTGAGAAAACCCGTGCGAACAGTCGTATCTGATGACTACTTTCCACGCATTCTTCGCCCTTACTTCTAATTGCACGACATAGTCTTTGACCTTGCCGCCTTCGGTTTCGTGATAATGCCGTTTTCTTACCCCATCTTCCATGATTACCACAAAATCGACTATTTTGGTCATATAAATCGCTCATCAGCCTTGCGGGTTGGGCACATGACCCATCGCGTCCATGCTAATTACTTCGCCCTAATCCCTATCGTCTTCACCCGCTCCGAAAACTCCCTACACACCGCTGAATAGGGATTCCCCCCATTGGTAGCATTTGCAGACAGTATCTCCAGCCTCCCAGTTTCGATCTTCAGCATACCGAGCAGGTCCTGCACCCGCTTCACCCGGGCATTCACGCGCGGGGCAATGTCTTTATATTTGCAGTTTCCGTCTCCGCAGCGCACTACAGCCACGCCGTCAACGCCGACCTCAAAGGCTTTTAATATATCAAGGACATCGATGCGGCTGGTGCAATGCACGGGGATGCTCTTTACGTTTTTCGGAAGATCGAGGCCGAGGATGCCGGCATGGTTCGCGCAGGTAAAGGCCACGATCATTGGCTCATTCCGCTTGGGGTCAACTTTGCCTATAAGGGAGGGAAGCGTGTTCCTTATCTCGCGCACATCGTAGCTCACCATGCTGATGGCCTCGGCAGGGCATTCGGGAGCGCAGAGTCCGCAAGCCTGGCAGTATTCGGGCCTGATCGTGGAATAGGCCTCGACCACGGGCGCGCCGTAGGGGCAGACACGCAGGCAGGTGAGGCATGCCATGCACTTTTTCTGGTCAACGACCGCGCCGCCGCCACAGCCGCGGCACCGGCCCGCTTCTTCGAGCGCTTCTTTTTCCGTGAAGCCTTCTTCGAAGTGCTCCATGGTCTTGACCCGTGCCTCGGGTGCCATGTGCCGCACCTTCATGCGCGGATGCTTGCTGATCTTCTCCGCGACTTCCGAAGGCATTTCAGCGATCTTTTCTTTTTCCTGCACCGGAAGTTTGCCTTCGATGGTCTCGCCCTGAAGAAAGAGATGCATGGCGATTGCCGAGCGGTGTCCGTTCGCAACAGCGGCGATGGCGGAGCCCGGACCGGTCACCACCTCCCCGGCCATGAAGATGTTTCTGCCCGTGCTCATCTGGGTCGCTTTGTTCCATTCGACCCGCCCCTTGTCTAACTTGACCGAGCTGTCGTTAAAAAGATCGTTTTTGGACATCTGGCCGATGGTAATAATGATCGTGTCCGCTTCAAGCAGCGTCGTGACCTTCTGGTCGAACACAGGGGCAAAGCGCTTGTTCGCGTCGAACACGGAAAGGACCTTGGTCACTTCAAGACCCAGGACCTTGTCGCCGTCGCGGATGACCGCCTTGGGCCCCCAGCGGTAGTTGATCTTGACCGATTCTTCTACCGCCTCATCCACTTCCCATTTCCAGGCCGGGATCTCCTGTTCGTTCTCGAGGCAGACCATCTCGACCTTCTCTACGCCGAGCCGCCGGGCGCTTCGCGCAACATCCATGGCAACGTTTCCGCCGCCGATGACCAGCACTTTTTTCCCCAGTTTCGGATCGCGGCCGAATGCCACATCTTCGAGATACGGGATCGCAAGCAGCACACCCGGACCTTCAACACCCGGGATGTTCAATGACCGGCTGAGCGAAAGACCGATGGCGACCAATACTGCATCATGCTTCTTCGCCAGGTCGTCGAGCTTCGCGTCCCTGCCGACCTCGAACCCGGTCTTCACCTCGATGCCTTTGGTAACAACATCGTCAATATCTTCTTTCAAGACCTCCCGCGGCAAACGGTACGGCGGGATCGCTGCCGCCAGCATGCCTCCGAGCACCGGGTGACGCTCGTAGATCGTGACGTTGTAGCCGAGGTTGGCGAGGTCCAGCGCCGCGGTCAGTCCCGAGGGACCGGAGCCGATAATGCCGACGCTCTTGTTCTTTGTTTTTTGAACAAGCTTTCGCTTGGCGCGGCGATAGTCCCTGGACTGCTCGATGGCAAAGCGCTTGAGGTGCCGGACCGCCAGGGGTTCGTCAACACCGCAGCGTCTGCAGGACTGTTCGCAGGGATGGTGACAGATCATGGAGCAGACCGAGGCGATGGGATTGACCGAGGTGATGACCTCGAAAGCCTCGGTATACTTGCCCTGGGCGATCAGGCCCACATAGGCCTGCACGTCCGTGTGCGCCGGGCAGGCAGCGCGGCAGGGCGAATAGGGCCGCGTTTCCTTGAGGTCAGCACCGTAGGGTTTGTACTCGGTCGGGATGCATGTCGTATCTGTTGCCATCATTCACTCCCACTTAGACTTAAGTAGCCCCTCCCTATGATGGGAGGGGTTGGGGAGGGTGACTCGCAGCTCATTTCACCCCCACTTAACCTCCCCCATCAAGGAGGAGGAATGTTTTTTTGTTATTCTTTTTTTGTTAACAATTCCAGCATTTCCATGCGCGTCGACTCCTTGGCGCGGAAGCTGCCGCGCACCGCGGACGTGACCACCCGGGCGCCGGGCTTCTTTACGCCGCGCATGCTCATGCAGAGATGCTCCGCGTCAATGACCACCATGGCGCCCTTGGGTTTCAAATGGCTCACGATGAGGTCGATGAACTGGGCCGTCAGCCGCTCCTGCACCTGGGGCCGCTTGGCAAAAACCTCGAGCGCCTTGGCAAGACTGCTGATGCCGACGATCTTGCCTGCGCCGGGGATGTACGCGATATGCGCCTTGCCGAAGAACGGCAACAGATGGTGCTCGCATACCGAGTAGAACGGGAGGTCGCGGATCATCACCATCTCGTCGTGGCTTTCTCCTGCCATGGGGATCAGAAGCTTCTCCGTGTCAGTGGAGATGCCGGAGAAGATCTCAGCGTACATCTCAGCCACGCGCGATGGGGTATCCTTCAACCCGGGCCGGTCAGTGTCTTCCTTGATGCCTTCGAGGATGAGACGGACGCCTTTTTCTATTTTTTTAATGTCCATAATTTAGAATTTGTTTCTATGACCCGCGTCTCCGTCACGATTTTCTTCACCGGCACGTCGTGGGCGTCCACCGGGACCTGCGGCACGACCTGGAGCTCGAAGGCCAGCGCCGCGGTCGTCCCCTGGTACTGCGCAAGGAGCTTGTCGTAAAAGCCCGCGCCATATCCCACGCGATTGCCGCGCTCATCGAACGCCGCGCCCGGTACGACGATAAACCCGATGTCGCGAACAGCCGCAGGCTTCCCCTGGTCGGGCTCGGGAATGCCCCAGGCGCCGGGGCTCACGTCCCGGTCGAAATTTTCGATCTCCAGCAGTTCGAGCTCTTTGCCTTTTACCCGCGGCAGCACAACATGCCTGCCCTCCGCCAGGGCCCGGCGGATCATGCAATGCGTCTCCACCTCGCTCTGAAAAGACGCATAGAACAGGATCTTGGCCGCGCTGCGGAATTCCGGGAGGCTGAACAGCCGCTGCTCGATCTCCCTGCTTTTGGCCCGTCGTGCTTCAGGGGTGAGCGCGAACCGCGCATCCAGGATTTTTTTTCTAAGCTTGTTCTTCACGTTATTTTTTCATGAGCTGGTCGAGCGCAACCTTGATCTTCCTGACCTCTTCCCGTGTGGCGGGGGCCGCATCGTAGGGGGACTTCCCGTCAAGATCAGCGGTCACGGCGTCATCGGCATAGCTCATGAAACCCAGAAACTTCATCCCCTTGAGGTGTTCAACGATAAACGCTTTTTCCGAATCGGTCCGTATCTTGTTGCCCACGACAAAGACCTCTTTCACGCCGAGGCCGTGCGCGAGCGCTTCGATCTGGCGGGCGGTCTGCATGCTGCGCTGGCCCGGCTCCACCACCACGATAAACGCGTTGACACTGCCGGCCGTGCCGCGGGTAAGGTGTTCGATGCCCGCTTCCATATCGAGGATGACCACCTCGTCGCGCCGCAGGATAAGGTGGCTCACCAAACGGCGCAGCAGCACATGTTCCGGACAATAGCAGCCAGAAGCCGCCTCTTTCGATTTTCCCATGACCAGCAGCCGCACACCCTCGTGCTGCACACCGTAGGCCTCGGGGATATCATCCACCTTGGGGTTGAGGCTGAACATGCCGCCGGGCCTGCCGGGCCGGGAGCCGGTGCGTTCCTCGATCATGTCCGACTGCTCCGCCAGCGGAAGGGCCCGGGCCGCGGCCTCGGGAGCAATGCCGAGCGCGGAAGCAAGGTTCGCGTCCGGGTCAGCATCGACAGCAAGGACTTTTTTCCCTTCGGCTGCGTAAAGCCTTGCCAAAAGGCCGGAAAGTGTGGTTTTTCCCACGCCGCCCTTGCCGGTAATAGCGATTTTCACGTGAATCTCCTTAATAATACAGGTGAACAAAATAACATCTAACGCTCAAAAGTGTCAAGGGATTTTTGTCTTCAGGAAGAGGTTACGAATGGTAGCGTGTGCCGGAGAATAAGGAAAGAAGGCCTGCCGCTGTTTCAGCGGCAGGCGCAAAACCACGTGAATGCTTTCTAAAGAGTTCCTGCTTTTTGCTTTACCCTGTCCATGCAAAGCCGTGTATGCGAAAAACCGAACCGTTCCGGCCCTTCATCCTTCTTGACCAGCTTCAGAAAATCGCACTCCCAACAGGCCGCGCGCTTTTGTTCTTCGTGGCCCTGGATCCTGCCCCCGCACAATGAGCCTGAGACAACCCAGCAGGCCCGTCCCGCATTTTTCCCTCCGTGCAAACCATCGAGAGCAGTATACGTCGCAGCGGGACAGGATCCGAACTCCTTTTCATGCAACCCCCCAGGCTCTCTTCCGCACTTTTTCATTTCCCAGCAATTCAGCTTCATGGCCCCTCCTCTGTACTCCCGTAGTTATGTTTCTTCGTGATCGATCAGTTACCGCCCGATTCTGGCGATCGCCTTGCGGGCAACATCGCCGATGTCCCGGTCGGCGCACAGCCCGGCATTTCGAGCAGCGCAACCAGCGGCCCCACCGCCCGGCTGTCGGCAAGCTCGCCCAAGTCCTTTCACGAAAGGGGCGCTGTCTTAAGGCGCTCCCGGTCCCGGCGAGAACGCGCCGGCGGCGATTGCCGCGCGGCGAAGCCCGTCGTAGTCGCTGTCAGATACGGAAACGAATCCCATGAGCTGTGCGGGCCTTAGTATCCGACGGGCACGGGTGCTGCCCGGCTTGAGCTTGAGCAGCGCCGTACGGAGTTTCGCTGAGAACTCTCGGCGCAGCGTGGGGGCGGCGAACAGCGGCCAGTTCGGATAGTAATCCGTGTACGCCACGATCCTCAGTTGAGACAGGTCCAGGGAACCTTTCTGCTTTTCCAGGTCATCTTCGCGAAGGCCGCCCGCATCCGCAGCCCCGTTGAACACCGCCTGCACGACAACATCGTGTTTTTTCGCAAAGGGCAGCATGATAAAATCTTGTTTCACGTTCAGCCCGGTGGCGCTCAAGGTCATCATCTGGAAAATGTAGCCGGCGGCGGAGCTCTTTTCCACGAAGATGAGCCTCTTACCCTTAAGGTCGCCGATACTGCGTATCGCGCTGTCCTTTCTGGCGATTATGACCCCCCGGAACCGCGAACCCGCTTTGGGCTCCGAGGCCAGCGCCAGGGGCTCGAGCAGCAGGTCCTTTTTCAGCTGGATATAGATCAGGGGATTGGCGAACCCGGCATCGATCTGGCCCGCCCGGACCGCGGCCTTGAACGCATCGAAATTCCGGGGGATCACCAAACTCACTTTTTCTCCTGTTTCCCTGCTCAGGTAGAGGGCAAGGGGATTGAACATGTCATAGAGCTCGACAGCGCTTAAGCGCGGCAGGATGCCGAACCGCACCTCTGCCCGCGCCCGGGTCGTTGTACCGGACACCGCCATGATTGCCGCCGCTCCCGCCACGATCAGTCGGACCAAAACCCTGTTCAGCATAGTTCCTCCCTGGACCGCTATTTGGCTTCAGCGGGATAGAACTTTTCGATCAACTGATGCAGCTCGCTTGGCTGAAACGGTTTTTTTACATAGCCCTTGGCGCCGAGAGCGAGCCCGCGCATCGTGTCTTCTTCCTTTCCCTCCGTGCTCACCAGGACGATCGGAATATGGTCATAGGCCCCGAGCGCTTTGACCTTTTTGATGAAATCGAGCCCGTTCATCACCGGCATGTTGATGTCGAGCAGGATAAGGTCGGCATCGGTATTTTTCGCCAGTTTGTCCAGACCGTCCTGGCCGTTCAGCGCATCCACGATTTGACACTTGTACCGCATCAGCACCATCTTATACATCTGGTGAATCAGGGCCGAATCATCCACGACCAGCACTTTTTTCAACATTGTTGTTCCTCCCGATTATGAGCGTACCCGCTTGCGCACGAGAACTTCCGTTATGCCGCCGAATACAGACCCATCTCCTTGACGCGCCGCATCAGTTCCACGACGTCCACCGGCTTGTCATAATAGTAGTCAGCTCCTCGCTCCAAAGCCTGTTTCCGCAGGTCGCCTGACTCGGGGCCTGCTATGATGATCACCTTCGTTTTCGCCGAGTTTTTTTTGACGTAGCTCAGAAGCTCAAGCCCTTCGATACCGAGGATTCCCGCCATCCTGATATCCGCGATGACCAGCTCAAAAAAATATTTTTCCAGGGCCGCTTCCGCGGACTCAAGCTTGCTCGCGGTCACCACTTCGACGCCCGGCGACCGCAAGGAATTTGACAGTGCCAGCACGACCGCAGGCTCGTCGTCCACGATCAGAATTTTTTTTGTTTCCGTTAAAGTAGCCATGCAAAACACCTGATAGTTTATTTACTGCGTTTCTCTATCTATTGCGTTTCTCTATCTATATTATTTGCAATATCTATACCTTCTTTTTTTGAACTTAAGTTCCAAGTAATCAATTTGTTATAATTGATACAACATCCCGGCCTGTCCGGAAACAGTACAAACCATGATAGCTGCCCGCCAAATTTTGACATAACGTGACGGCCCATAAAGTGACGGCCTTCTTGATTTTGCCTCATAAAGGTGTTACTCTTCTGCGCGATAGAAGCCTTTCGCAAACGATGGATGACGAGCTTGACTACTCCCAAAGTTAACATTAAATCCCTGACCCTCGGGGAACTCAAAGCCCTGCTTGCCGAGCTTGGGTGCAAACCCTTCCGGGCAGGACAACTGTTCGCCTGGATATACAGCAGGGGCGCCCAGTCCTTTGACGAGATGACCGATATCGCCAAAACCGAGCGGACGCTGCTTGCTTCCCGCTTTTCCGTTGCCTCGCTCAACCTGCTGCGCCAGGAACAATCATCGGACGGGACCCGGAAGTTTCTGTTCGGGCTTGAGGACGGGCATACGGTCGAGAGTGTGCTTATCCCGGAAGAAGACCGGCAGACGCTCTGCATCTCGTCGCAGGTAGGCTGCGCCCAGGCCTGCAGGTTCTGCATTACCGGCGGAGGCGGGTTCCAGAGAAATCTCAAAGCCTATGAAATAGCGGACCAGGTCGTGGTCGTGGAAAAGTATCTGGCGGAAGGAAAGAAGTATTCTCCCGAGACGCGTTGCATAACGAACCTCGTTCTCATGGGCATGGGCGAACCGCTGGCGAACTTCGATGAGGTGGTGAAAGCGCTGGCCGTCATAACCGGAGAGCCGGGTCTTGGCTTCTCAACCCGGCGCGTGACGCTTTCAACAGCAGGCCTGGTTCCGGAGCTCGTGAAGCTCGGCAGATCGGGCATCAAGGTGAACCTTGCCGTATCGCTGAACGCGACGACCGACGAGGTGCGGGACCGGATCATGCCGGTGAACAAGCGCTATCCGATCAAGGAACTGCTTGCCGCCTGCCGGCACTTTCCCCTGGAACCCCGGCGGCGCATCACCTTTGAGTATGTCATGCTGCACGGCGTGAACGACTCCATCGAGGACGCGCTCCGGCTGGTAAAACTGCTGCGCAACATCAAAGCCAAGATCAATCTCATTCCCTATAACCCCGCGCCCGGAAGCGAGTTCAAACGGCCCTCCGACGCCGTGGTCAAGCGCTTCCAGCAGGTCCTGCAGGAGCACGACTACACGGCACTGGTGCGTGAATCGCGCGGCAGGGATATTTCCGCGGCCTGCGGGCAGTTGCGGGAACGGGAAGCGAAAATGAAAAAGTAAAATCAGGTTATCCTTCTCTCCCAAAAAACAAAAAAGACGAGAAACCGTTCGTCTCTCGTCCTTCGTCTTGCTTTTTTATATATGCTGCCCGTCGTTCTCCCTCTACAATTTCCCCGCCAGGATCTGGTTGACCACATTCAAAAGGTCCGCGGTCTGGATGGGCTTCGGGATGTAGGCATTGGCGCCGAGTGCCAGGCCGCGCTTCCGGTCCTCGTCGGCGCCCTCGGTCGTGATGATGACGATGGGGATCCCTTTGTGCGCGGGGTCGTTTCTGACCATGGAGACGAGCTTCAGGCCGTCCATGATCGGCATGTTGATGTCCGTCAGGATGACGTCGAACTTCTGCGTTGACAGCTTTTTGAGTGCATCGATGCCGTCGTTCGCTTCCACGACCTTGCTGCCCGGAATGCGCTTCAGGGCAAAGGAGATAAGCTGCCGCATCGTCGGGGAGTCTTCAACCACCAAAAAGTTGTACTCGGGCATTCGCTACCTCCGGTTTATTTTTCTTTCAGCAGGTCGAGGAAGCTCTGGATCGTCGTCAGCTTGCGCTCAGACTGGGAATAGAGCTTCGACGAGAACAGCGCCGTGGCCGCATGGCCGGCGAGCATGGTGAACATTTCGTAGTCCACATTGCTGAACGCCTGCTTCTGCACCAGCAGCTTGTAGATCGAGATGACGCCGATGACGTGTTCCTTGATCTTGAGCGGGATGCAGACGAGCGGGTGCGCATAATCGACGCCCGTGAGGTCGGTGGGATCGCCTTCGCGATAGAAGGATTCGCCGGACCTGCAGGCTTTGCCGATGGCGCCTTCGCCGAGCTTGATGCTGGGCCGCTGCTCATCGCCCATGCCCTCGTTGGCGACGATCGACAGTTCGTTCGTCTTCTCATCGAGCATCATGATGGAGAACTCCTCGGCGCCGATAAGGTTCATGACGATCTCGAGAATGATCTTGAGCGACTCGCTGAAGTCGAGGGTGGAGTGGAGCTGGTAGCTTGCCACATAGAGGTTCGCGAGATTATTGTTCTCGGCCTCGACCTCCACGTACCGGTTCGCGAAATCCTTGTTTTCTTCTTCAACCTCGCGGTAGCGGTCGGAGAGGTTCTTGTTCTCTTCTTCGAGGATCTTGATCCGCTCTTCCAGCGTATGCACCTTGAAGGTGCCGTCGCGGTCGGAGTACTTGGTGAGCTCTTCCAGCTTCGCGACCTTGTACCGCAGCTTCTCGTTTTCCTTGAGCAGCTCCTGCGTAAACTCCTCGCCCTTCTTGAAAACCTGCAGAAAGTCCTCTACCTTTTTCGAAATGGATCCGCTTTCCTTTTCCATCATATCCTCCTCAACCTGCCGCGCTCATACAAAGGGACCGCTTCACCCAACGAGAGAGAATTGCCGGCGAACTGCGGCGCCGACCGTTACCGTGGTAATGATATGGCTCGAATTATAATGGAGTCCGATAAAATTATCAAGGGCGCATTTCTTTTTCTCAGGACAGCTTTGTTCTGTTCCGGCTGCACCGCCGCAGGAGCTCGTCGGCCAGCATTCCGAGGGGCAGCACTTTGTCGATGGCGCCGGTCCGGATCGCCTCCTGCGGCATGCCGAATACGACCGCGCTCTCCTCGCTTTCCGCGAGACACTGGCCTCCCTGGTTTTTTATGGCGAGCGCGCCTTCCGCGCCGTCGCGCCCCATGCCGGTAAGCACAACGCCCAGCGCCGCCGTCCCGCAGGCGCTGGCGACCGATACCATCATGCGGTCGGCCGAAGGCACATACACGTCTTCCGGGGCCCGGGGCACAAGCTCAACAACAAGGTTCGCACTTTCTTTTCGAACGAGCAAATGATGTCCGCCGGGCGTGATCAGCACCCGGCCGGGCAGGATGCGGTCGCCGTCCTCGGCCTCGCTCACCATGAGCGCCGAGAGCTTGTTGAGGCGCTCTGCAAAACTCCGGGTGAAACCCGGGGGCATGTGCTGCGAAATGACGATTCCGGCGGAAAAGCGCCGGGGCAGCGCCACAAGGATCGCCTGCAGCGCCGGCGGACCTCCGGTGGAGGACGCGATCGCGACTACCTCGATGGGGCCCCGTTCCTGCGGCGCGTCATCGTCCCGCTGCGCCGGCTGGTGAGGCTGTCCCTTCGCCAGAAGGTCCATGGCCGACTGGACCTTGGACATTTTCAGGTGCAGCACGGCGTAGACCTTGGCCACCAGTTCTTCCCGGAGCCCCTCGATGCTCCGCGAGATCCGGGCTTCCGGCTTCGCCAGAAAATCGACGGCGCCGAGCTCCATGGCCCGGAACACGCTGAGGCTGTCGGAACGCGACGACAGGACCAGCACGGGCGTGGGACGCTCTTTCATGAGCCAGCGCAGAAAGGTGAACCCGTCCATGGTCGGCATTTCAAGGTCGAGCGTGATGACATCGGGCTGGAGGCGCAGCGTCTTGGTGATGGCGTCAATGCCGTCGCCGGCAACACCGGCGACCTCAATGCCCGGATCGCGCTCGAGCATCTTGGTGATGGTCATGCGGTTATATGCCGAATCGTCAACGACCAGCGCCTTGATCTTTTTCATTGCAGCCTCTATTCCTTCCCCCGCACGCTCAGGCCCTGACCCGCGCCGGCTTCTGATACACCATATCGTTCTTGAGGGTGCGCAAGACGAAAGCGTTGGAGAGGTTGATCAGCGACTCGGAGTGGCCCAGGAGAAGATAACCGCCATCGCGGAGCTTGTCGTGAAAACTTTCCACCACTTTCTTCTTGGCGTCACGGTCGAAATAGATGATCACGTTCCGGCAGAAGATGACGTCCATATTATTGATCAGGCTGGTCTTGAAGGGGTCGAGGAGGTTCACATAGCTGAAGGAGACAAGTTCGCGCACCGCGTCGATGATCCGGTAGTCGCCCTTGCCTTCTTCAACAAAATATTTTTTTATCATCTCGGGCGTCGATACCCGGTGCGACGTCTTTTTGTAAACGCCCTTGCGCGCCGTGTGCAGAACGCGCTGATTGATGTCGCTTCCCAGGATCTCCACCTGCCAGTCTCGCCACCAGTCGCCGGACTCCAGCAGCAGCATGGCAATGGTGTAAGGCTCTTCTCCGGTGGAACACCCCGCACTCCAGATCCGGAGCGATTTACGGCCAGCCAGGGTCGTGCGCAGCTCGGGCAGGAGCTCCTCGGCAAAAGCCCGAAGCTGCGGGCTCTCCCGGAAAAAGTAGGTTTCGTTGGTGGTCAGGTTGTCGACGAGGACCGCCAGTTCCTCGTCCCGCTTCCGGTCATAGCGGAGAAAGTGATAGTATTCCTCGAAGGTCGTTACCTGGCGCTCCTCCAGACGGCGCGCCAGGCGGCGTTCAACGAGGAACTTGGAACCATCGTCAAAGTAGATCCCGCAGTAGCTGTGGACCAGATCGCGCAGAAGCCGGAAGATATCATCGGAAAGCGCTATGTGCTGTTCTTCGAACATCTATCTCCCCAGCGCGTCCATGGCCGACTGGCGCACGGTCTTGTCCGCGTCGCCCGCCGCCATTGTTGCAAGGAGCGCGTCCAGTGCGGCGTCCCGGTGCTGTCTGACGAGCTCGATAGCCGCCTTCCGCACACTCCAATGGGGGTCCGACAACCGGGACACCACGGCCGAACGGACGGAGTCCCAGGGATAACTTTCCAGGGCCGTCAGCACGACCTTGCGCACCTCGGCGTCCTCGTGGTCCGCCAGCCGCAGCAGGGCGGCCTGCGCCTGCCCCACCCGAAGCTTTCCCATGAGCTCCACGAGCGCCAGCAGAAAGATATCGTTTGCCTTGTCAAGATAGGATGCCAGCAGCCGCCCGACCTGCGCGCCCCCGGTCCTGCCGAGCGCGCGTGACGCGGCGGCCTTTACCCAGAGGTCCTGGTCCTCAAGCAGCGAGATGAGCGCTTCGGAAACGCCGGGCGCGGAAAGCCTGCCCAGGGCCTCGGCCGCAAGCATCCGGACCTCGGGATCGTCATCAGTCACCGCCAGCATCAGCGGGCGCAGCGACCGCTCTTTCGGCAGATTGCCGAGCGCATGGACCACGGCTTTGCGGACTTCGGCCTCTTCGTCCTTGAGCGCGAACACCAGGGCATCGGCCGCTCCGGTCGTGGCGAACTTTCCGAGCAGGAGCGCGATATTCCTGCGCAGCGGGACTTCCTGCAGCGTAAACCCGCTCACCAGCCGGTCGAGAACGGATTCGTCGCCGATGGCGGCCAGCGCCTGAATTGCCGACTCCTGCACACTCTTGTATTCGTCCTGCAGAAGGTCAAGCAGCTGAGCCGCCGCCTTCCTGCTCCGCAAACGGCCCAGAGCCTCAGCCGCCATGCTCCGCACATGTCCGTTCTCATCGCCCAGCAGCTCAATGAGCGGGTCTTCGGACTCGGGCCGCCCTAACTCTCCCAGGACCCGGGCAACCGTCCGCCGCACCAGGGCATTCCCATCGGAAAGATAAACCAGCAGCCGCGTTCCCGTTCCGGAAGGCATGGCGATAAGCGCTTGCGCCATCGGTTCTTCAAGCTCCTCTTCCGTAAGCAGGGCAAGCAATTTTGGAATGGAATGCTCCCTGCCGGCCCAGCCGAGCACGGCAAGGCAGGCCTTCTGCAGCTCTCCCACCGTGCCGCCGAACATCTGTTCGGCAAGGACCACGGCTTCCTCGCTCATGCCCTCGCGCACGGCCTGCGCGATCGTCCGTCGCGTCGCCTGATTGCTTTTTCGGTGAATGGCCAGAAGCGCCGCCATGGACACCTCGCGCACGATACGCAGCGGGTCGGAAAGGCCTGCGACCAGCGGCGTCAGACTGTTCTCATTGCCGATCTTGCCGAGCGCTTCCAGCACCGGTTCCCGGAGCGTAATGCGTCCCAGGGCGGTCATGAGCGGACCCAGCGCCCGTTCGTCCCCGATCTCGCCAAGCGCCTCGGCCGCGGCATAGTCAAGCCAGCCCTGATCGGTGCGCTGCAGACAGGCAAGCAGCGCGTCCACAGCGCGGAGATCCCGGATCTTTCCGAGCGCCTCCGCCGAGGCGACCCGGACATTTTCGTCGGCATCTTTCAGCGCCAGGATAAGGCCGGGAACAGCCCGGCGGTCCCTGATGTCGCCGAGAATATCAACGATGAACTTACGCACATCGGCATCGGCGGCGCCCAGCATCGGCAAAAGGTCATCGAGCGCACCCTCGCCGATATGCACCAGCGCTTCGATGGCCGCATTTCGCGCGCCGGCATTGTCACTCCGCGACAGGGCCTTGATCAGCTGCGCGGTAACGTCGCCGCCGCCGATATGCACCAGCGACTCCACCGCGGTCTTGCGCACCCGCCAGTCCGCGTCACCCAGCGCGTTAAACAGCAGCGGCACGGCGCCGGACCCCATCCGGCCAAGATCGATGACCGCTTCACGGCGCTCTTCCGCATCAGCGCTCTGCAGTTTTTTTCCGAGGAACTCCTGATCAGGCATCGCCCGCCTCCGTCAGCGCTTCCCATTCCTGTGGGCTCAGGATCTTCGTGATATCAACCAGAATAACCAGCCGATCGCCTGCCTTGCCCACGCCGCCGATAAAGTCGGAAAGCGGGCCCCGTGCCGCGGCCGGCGCAGGATCGATCTGGTGCCGCGGGATGTGCAGCACTTCGCGCACACCGTCGACCACCAGGCCGAGCAGGTCGGCGCCCGCTCCGCCGGGGCCGCGCACCGCTCCCCGGGTGATCAGCATGCGCACCTTCTTCGCCGGACCCGCGGCGACTTCCAGTCCGAAACGCTTTCTCAGGTCAACGACCGGAATGATCGTACCGCGCAGGTTGATGACCCCCTCGATGAATTCCGGCATCCGGGGAAGCGCGGTGATGTGCAGCGGACGGACCACCTCGGCGATCGACCGGATGTCGAGGCCGAACTCCTCAGCGCCTATCTGGAAGGTAACGAGTTGCACACTCTCTTCCACGGCGACGATCTTTTTTTCTCTCGTGTCTCTCACGTTCATTGACCTGTATGTTCGTACACTGCGAAAGTTGCTAAAGAACGTCAACAGCTTTGGACACGGTACCGGCGGAAACTGCGGATAACGACGGATACGTCAAAAGACCGGGCCTGGGTTTAAAACTAACGCTAAAGGTTTATCCGCGTCAATCCGATTTTTCCGCCTCTTCCGTGTGCAAGCTGTTGTCGTTATTCTCTACGTCTTGAACTTCTCGATCTCTTTATTGAGCGCGCCGGTCTGACCGGCGATCACGTCCATGGCGACATGCAGCCCCGCAGCCAGGTCCGCGTTCGCACGGGCGATCTCCTTGATCCGGTCGATGGCCTGCACAATGAGGTCGCTCCCCGTCTGCACCTCTCCCGCCGCCCGGTTCACCAGGCTGATCTTGGCGCTCATCGTTTCAACCGAGGTAGTGATGTCCCTGCTTCCCTTCACCTGTTCATCAGTGGAGCGCTTGACCACCCTCGTCAGTTCCCGCATCTTTTCCGCGGCGCGCATGATCTGCTCGCTGCCGGTCCGCTGCTCGTCCGTGGCCCGGGCGATCTGGTGCGCCATGTCGTTGATCTTGTCCACGGAAGCGCTTACCTGCCGGATGCCCAGGGACTGTTCGCTCGCCGCCCGGTTGATGTTCTTGCTCATGCTCCGGGCCTGCCCGGCGCGCTCAAGAATCTTGGTGAGCGCCGCGCCGGCCTCCTGGGAAAGCCGCATGCCTTCCGCCGCCAGCAGGACCTCTTCCTTCATGGCCTCCACCGCTTCCCGCGATTCGTCCTGGACCGAAGTGATCAGCGCGCTGATCTCCCGCGTGGAGGACGCCGTACGGTTCGCCAGCTCCCGGATCTCCGCAGCCACCACGGCAAAACCCCGGCCGTGCTCGCCGGCCTGCGCGGCGAGGATGGCCGCATTGAGAGCAAGCAGGCCCGTCTGGTCCGTGATGTCCTCGACCACGGTCAGGATGGCGCCGACGCTGTCTGCGCGGCCGCCCAGCCGGTTCACCACGTCGGCGCCGCGACGCGCCGCCCCTTCGATGCGCGTCATGCCGGCGATGGTCTTTTCAATTGACCGCATGCCGAGCTGTTCGGTTTCGGCGGCGACAGCCTCGGCAATAAGCGCCGACTCCCGGGCATTGGACTCCACTTCCCGCACCGAAGCGCTGATCTCCGAGGTTGACGCGGCGGTTTCCTCGGCAGCCGAGGACAGGACCGCCACATTCTCGGCGATCTGCCGGACCGCGGCGGACATCTGGGTAATAGCGGTGACGGTCTCCTCGATGGAGGAGGACAGTTCCGACATCGTACGGGCCACCTCCTGGATCGAGGCCGCCATCTCGATGACCGACGAGGACGTCTGCTCGGAGGTCTCATAGACGTCTTCGACGTTTCCGGCGATTTCCTTGAGTGAATAGTGCATCTCATTCACCGAGGAAGCCGCCTCCTCGACGGACTCTGCCTGGGTCCTGCTGCCCGTGGAGATTTCCGCGGATATACCCTGCACTTTTTTCCAGACCGCGGCGCTGTTGCCCGCTGCTTTTTGCACATTCTCGACCATGCCTTTGAGGCCGATGATCATGCGGTTCAACCCGCGGCCGAGCATCCCGAGCTCATCAACGGACTTTACATGCACACTCTTGCTGAGGTCGCCCGCGGCAATATTCGAAGCGATGGCAACTGCTTCCTTCGTGGGGACCAGGATCATCTTCTGCGTCATGACATGGAGAAGAAAGGACAGCAGGAGCACGATCCCGACGCTCGTCCCGAGCAGCAGGAAAACGATGGTCCTGATGGAGTGTCGAACACCTGACGTGTTAAAACCCATGGTGACCGTGCCGATCTTTGTCCCCCGTTGATTGATATCCACCGCCACGGCAAGCACCTCGAACTGCCGGTGCACCCTGGCAACAAGCGCGCGGACCTCGCCTGCCCCCTCCCCCGCCAGAAGTTCCCGCACCGCGGGATTGTCGCGGTTAAAACTGACGTACGGGGTGCTGAGCGCGGCGCCTTTTGCGTCGGTGACGACGGCATACAGGACATCCTGCGATTTCGCCGCCTCGTCAACCAGCGAGTCCAGCGCCACCACATTCCGCTCCAGAATGAAATCGCTGCCTGCCTTGCCCAGGAACAGACCGAGCTCCCGCCCCCGCGTATCGATGGACCGATACTCCTCTTTCATCATGGTGCGCGCGACAAAGAAGGTCCCGGCGACCATCAGCAAAGAAACAAAACAGGTCATGGTTACGACGAATTTCAGCCCCATGCTGGCATCGATCTTCTTTTTTAAACTGCTGGAGGCTATTTTTTCCTTGATTGTTTGTAGCATAGGTTTTTATTCCTTTACCGGGGAGGCCGGGCGCTCCTGCGGCATTGCCGTTATGAAGTGAACGTGCGCATGGTCCGCCGCACTCCGTCGTAGTCTCCGTCCGCGGCGGAAACGAAACCCGTGTAATCACGATCAATCGTGGCCAGCACCCGCGCATGAACGGCATTCCCGGGGTCGAGCGCGATGAGCGCTTTTTTAATAGTTTCGAGCACACCGGCATCAAGGCCCCTGGAAGCGCAGATATTGAACTCGGGAATATCGATGGAGGTCTTCAGCTTTTTCAGACCCTGGTCGAGGAATTTATCCGCAATGGAATCCATGAGCCCTCCG
>JAYTJE010000038.1:0-26402 GCA_043731355.1 Nitrospirota bacterium | reverse complement strand
TAACCCGGACAAGCCGGGACCAAAACCTTGCAACCACGAAGGACACGATGAGCACGAAGGAATTAATTTCTTGTTTATTAACGAATGAGCTCAGTATTTAATCTTCGTGAACTTCGTGCTCTTCGTGGTAAATATTCCTGCCATTTTGCGTAGAATTTGACTTCTTAGTTACTAATGTTCTTGATTAATTCCGCAATCCGCATTCCGAATCTGTTTTACCTGCTCCGAACTCCCCACTCCGAACTATACGAGCCGCCCGCCATAAAGCTGACAACTTCAAGGCTGTCCCCTTCACTCAGCGTGGTCGCATCATAGGCCGCCTTCTTCACGATCTCAAGGTTCCGCTCGACAGCCACTTTATCCGTCTGGATCTTCAAATACTCCAACAGGCCCCGCACCGTAAGCCCGTCAGGAACATCCCGTTTTTCACCATTCAAAGTAATGTTCATGCGTCCGCGCTCCGAGAATTAAAAAACAAAAAGCCGCATCCAAAGATGCGGCTGGAAAGGCTTTTACTGTTGATACGATATTCGCCTTCCCTACGCCGGAACTACCCGGATCAGGTTCCAAGGGTCGTCCCAAAAAGGACTCTCAGCCCGAAGGGCTCCCCCAGCAATTGCTCTGAATGTGAAGGTAAAATACAGCACAGCCGCGCCAAAGTCAACGGTTTTCTGGATCCGGCAATCAGACTGACGAACGCCTGTAACAATTTCAATTCTCCTTGCCGGGCATCAGCATAAGCCGTCCACAACCATCTTTAATACCATCGGTTTATTACTGTACATCCCGTCCACACCCCACTCAATGAAACGTTTGATCTCTTCCTCTTCATCCACGGTCCAGACAAAGACCTTGATTTCCCGCTCGTGACAGGCGCTGACCAGTTCCTTTGTCACAGTTTTTTTCCGGAGGCTGATAAAACCGTAGCCCAGCGCTTTATAGTCGCTCACTTCCGCCGGAACGAACGTATCGAAGATTCCCGCCACCCGCATGTCCGGCGCCACCCGGCGGACATCCCGCACCTCGCGTTCCTGAAAGGAAGAGATAAGCACCGGTCCTTGATACCCGGAACCCGCGAGCTGCGCCGCGGTCAATGCGCCCGCGCCATCGCTCTTGACCTCGATGTTCAGGCCGACCTTGCCCGCCGCCAGGGCAAGCACGTCACTCAGCATTGGCAGCGGTTCACCGTTCTTCAGTTTGACGGTTGAGAGTTCTTCCGACAAAGACTGTTCGATCCTGATGTTTTTCTCAGCCGTCCTCCCGGTCTCGTTATCGTGCATCACATAGAGCCGGTTGTCCCGGCTCTTCCGGATATCGAACTCGATCATATCAACGCGCAGGGCAAGCGCAAGCCGGAACGCCTCAAGCGAATTTTCAAGCGCGCGGGAAGAGTCGCCGCGATGGGCTATAACAAGAGGTCTGTGCATGGGTGCTCAGGAAAACGCTCCGTCGGGGTCCTACGGTTTCACGCCGGCAACCTTGTCGACGATGATTTCCTTGATCGACTTGATATGGTCGACAATGGTCGGCTTCGGCGCCGGCGGCGGCGCAACTGTTGCGCGATGGATCGCGGTGCGGACCTCGACAAGCTTTGCCAGCGCGGCGAGCTCACCCTGCCGGAACAGATCACGAGGGTCGCTGAAATCAGCCCAGTGGGTCGCGCCGACCGCCGGGTGAATGACCACATCCGCTTCCGTGACCAGGATGTCGTTCAAATAGATCCGGGTCACCGCATCGGCGCGCAGGACCACGTCCAGTCCGAATTTATTATCGAACGGGGCGACAGCGCTCGACACGTCCACGGCGATCACGACGTCGGCGCCCATCTCACGGGCGCAGCGCACGGGCACACGCTCCACCCACCCGCCGTCCACAAGCAGCATATCGCCGTCCACGACCGGCGGGAAGATCCCCGGCAGGGAGCAGCTTGCGCTCACCGCTTTTCGCAGCGAACCATTCCGGTAGACGACCCGTTTGGCATTGCGGATGTCTGTGGCCACGCACCCGAAAGGGATCTTCGTGTCCTCGATCAGGGTGTCCGGAACAAGCGGATACATGAATTCCTCATACTCTTTTTCCGAGATGAAGGCGGGGTTGGTGGCGGTCACTCCCCAGAAATAGCCCTTGCGGATCAGGTTCGCCATGTCGCTGAAGAAGCCGTGGTTATTGTTCGGCTGCTCCAACCTGCGAATAAACTCAAGCCTGGTCTTGCGGGACTTGAAGCTGCGGAGGAACTGGTCAACTCTTCCCATCCAGTAGGTCGCATCGGGCTGAGACGCATAGAGCCCGCCCATGAGCGCCCCGAGACTCGTGCCGCTGATCATATGGATCGGCACCCTCGCATCTTCAAAAACCTTCAGCACACCGAGGTGCGCCAGCCCGCGGGCCGCGCCCCCGCCGAGCGCCAGACAAATCCTTGGTTTCATCAACTCCTCCGTCTCCTCAATGGACTGGATTATGCCCCCGCAAACCTCTTTAACGAATGCATAACGTCGTCGGTGTCAAGGTTGCCTTTGATGCCATGCTCGGAAAACAGGTGCAGCGTCTCTATCTGATTGAGGCCGAGCAGTCTCGACGCCGTGGCGAGAGACACTTTGCCTGACCGGTATCTCTCCGCGACATAGGTTTCAAAACCAATGGCAATCAATTTTCGTATCGCGGTCGTTTCCTCGATCTTTTCTTCTTTTTCAACAAGGGCCACGGCGTCAAGGAGTTCAACCGGCATACGTATCGACTTTGTCTTCATTTGGAGCCCCCCTTCTCGATGAAAAATTTTACCGTATGGTACTCGCTTTCGCTGATATGCGCTGCAAGTTCGTCAAGTCCCTTCAATGCGTCAATGGCTTTCAACATGCCCTGCTTATACATGACCGCAATACAGGTAGCCGGCGTCAGAAAGGGAATGCCGAACAATTTCAAATGCCGGATAAATTGCTTGTCATCGCTGCCGATAGCGTCAAAACCCCCGGTTTGGAATAACGCTACAGCCTCCTGCTCCCCGGCGGCTTTTTTCGGCCCCGGTACGGTGAGCACCTTGATGCGGCCACGTTCAATGTTGTCATCAATCATGACCGCATCGGGAAGCTCCTTCGCTTTCCCGCTGTCAACGACTTCTTCTTTGACGCGATGGGGGATAAAGAGTGAAAAAGCCCGGCAAACACGTTCCTTGAGCCCCGCTTTCGTCAGCTTAATGAGACAATCGGCATCCATGATAATCTTCATGTAAGACATTGTAACTTATAGATGACAATTGTCAAGGAATTTTCAATACCTAACATAGACAAGCCGGAACAAGAAATTAATAGATCAAGCATCCTTCAAATAAACAGCAACTTACTACTTGACAAGCCGCGCACGAACATGGTATGTTCAAAATATGAACGTTGCTAATTCTACACCTCCCGGGCCGGAACATTACCGCTCGTTGCAGATTCTCGATGAGCTTTCCAACAATGACTCCCTTACCCAGCGGGATCTGAGCAGTCATCTCGGCATTGCCCTCGGTCTTGTCAACTCCTACATCAAGAACCTCGTTAAAAAAGGACTCATCACGGTAAAAACGATACCCACAAAACGCTATGCCTACTACCTCACTCCGAAGGGCTTCACGGAAAAAACCCGGCTTACCTATGATCTCCTTCATGATTACACACGGGTATACCGGGAGGCGCGCAGAAACTTCAAGCAGCTCTTCCATGAATTAGAGGCCAACGGAATAAAAACCGTTGTCTTTGCCGGCGCCGATGAAATCGCGGAGATCGCTTATCTGACATTGCAGGAAACGGACTTGAAGCTGGTGGGTGTCGTAGATGAAGCAAATGCCGGAAATAAATTCTTCAACCGGGACATCCAGCCCCTCTCGGCGATAACGCACATGAAGTACGGCAGCATAATCGTCACCGCCTATGTAAAAAGTGATACAGTAACAAAAGAACTGATTGCCCATGGAGTTTCTAAAAAATATCTGCGAGGTATCTTTGAGAATTAATTGGGCTGTTATTTCGAATCACGGGATGGTAAACTTCAGAATTGTTTTATTGATAACCTTTCACGGGTAAATGAACATAAAACATGGCAGGAGTGGTTATATGACGGACCAGGAATTGAGCAGCTATTTATCGTTAATTTTAGACAAACTGAAGGCCATGGACCTGTACAAGGTCATTCTGTTCGGCAGCCACGCGCAGGGACAGCCGGCCTCGGGAAGCGATATTGATTTACTCGTGGTGACAAACGATGATTTCATCATTGCGAGTTACGAAGAAAAAATTAAACTTCACCTCAGAATATCGGCAACGCTGAGAGATATTATGAAACAGGTACCGATTGATCTGATTGTCTATACCAGACCGACCTATGAGAAATTCACAGAGCTTGGCAGCATGTTCTCAAAAGAAATCGGGCGAAAGGGAAAAACACTTTATGAAAGAAGTTTCCAGGGACTGGCTGAAAGCGGCGACCGACGATCTTGAGACAATCGCAAAAATCATCGATCATGAACATCTGACGAACATCGTGGCGTTTCACGCCCAGCAGGCGGTGGAAAAATCGCTCAAGGCGATTGTCGAGGAATACGGGCTTGAGATAACGAAAATACATAGTCTGGTTCGTCTCGTTGAAATTACCAGGCCTTACTTGAGCATGCCCCTCGATGACACGCTTGTGGAGACACTTGACCGGCTGTATATCGATGCCCGCTATCCTGGAGAACTTGGTCTTCTGCCGTCCGGTAAGCCGTCGCGAAATGACGCCAAGCGGTTTTCCGATTTTGCTAACCGTATTTACGATACGGTATATCAGTTCCTTGAGAAGAGGACATGACAATACGGTGAAACACTATTAATACCTCTTTAGCCGACGCGGAACTGATGATATTCCCGGAGGCTGCGAACAGGGAACACGATGTTTCAAGACCCGACCCCGGCGAAGTAGGGAAATGCGAGGTCATGCTTTCAATGGCCGTTCTTGTATTGACTTAATTTGCATAATTAAATTTCAATAGGAGGAATTATCATGACCGCGTATAAAGAAATCGATAAATGCCGAGTGAGCGGAAGCAAAAACCTCGTGTCGGTCCTGAACCTCGGGCATCAGGTCTTGACCGGCGTATTTCCGAAAAGCACATCCGAAAAAGTCACCTCCGGCCCTCTTGAACTCGTCTGGTGTCCTGACGGCGGCCTGCTTCAGCTCCGCCACTCGTATGATCCTGGTGAAATGTATGGTCTGAATTATGGCTACCGTTCGGGACTCAACCAATCGATGGTAAACCATCTTACGGAAAAGGTGCGTTTTTTGGAGCTGTTAGCGGACCTGAAATCCGGCGACCGGGTTGTCGACATCGGGAGCAACGACGCGACCACCTTGAAAGCCTATAAAACCTCCGGGATCAAGAGGATCGGCATTGATCCGACGGGAACGAAGTTCGCCCAATACTATACGGACGACATCAAACTCATCCCCGACTTTTTTTCCGCGGCCCTCTATCGCTCCGCTGAAACCCAGCCAGCGCGCATCGTCACGTCCATCGCGATGTTTTACGATCTCGATTCGCCTGTCGAATTTGCGAAACAGATAGAATCAATCCTTGCAGATGACGGAATATGGCATTTCGAACAGAGCTACATGCCTTCGATGCTTCGCATGAATTCGTATGACACCATCTGTCACGAACACCTTGAATACTATTCGCTCGGCGTGGTAAAAAATATCATGGACAAAGCCGGCCTCAAGATCGTGGACGTCGTGATGAACGCGATCAACGGCGGCAGCTTCGCCGTAACCGCGGCAAAGGCCGGGAATAAGAGTATAACTCAAAATCTTGCGGTCATCGACTGGCTGCTTGAGCAGGAGCACCGGATGGGGCTGAACACTCCCCGCCCCTATCGTGATTTTGAAGAGCGTGTCTTCCGCCATAGGGATGATCTGACCCGATTGATCAGGGCGCTGAACGCGGACGGGAAAAAGATCCTCGGATACGGCGCTTCAACAAAGGGCAATGTGGTTCTTCAATTCTGCGGCCTGACGAATAAGGACATCCCCGCGATCGCGGAAGTCAATCCGGAAAAATTCGGCTGCTTTACGCCAGGGACGCATATTCCGATTATTCCCGAGCAGGAGGCCCGGGCAATGAAGCCGGATTATTTCCTCGTGCTTCCCTGGCACTTCAAGGATGGGATTCTCCGGCGGGAAAAGGAGTATTTGACGAGCGGCGGGAAGATGATTTTTCCGTTCCCTGAAATTGAGATTGTGTAGACCGGTTAAGTCTAAGGAAGAGAAAGAAACAAAAGATCATCATGAATAATGTATTGCTTTCACTCTCGTGTGGTTTGCAAAGGCGTCCATATAAATTCATCTCTATAGAGGCTATTGCATGACCCTCGTTCAGCGCAACATTGTCGCAAACTTCGCCGGGCAGGGCTGGGCGGCTTTGATGGCCTTGGCATTTGTTCCGCTGTATATCAAGTTTCTGGGCATCGAAGCGTATGGTTTGATCGGCTTTTTTGCAATGCTTCAAGGTGCCTTCCAGATACTTGACCTCGGTCTGAGCCAGACAATGAATCGGGAAATGGCCCGTTATTCCGCTTTGCCTGACAGTGCTGGTGCGGCTCGCGACTTTGTGAGAACCTTGGAAGTCGGGTACTGGGGGATCGGGATCGTTATCTGTGTCGGTGTACTGGCCGCTTCACCGTTCATTGCCGGGCACTGGATAAAATCCACGGCAATCCCCGTTCAAACCGTTCAGCAGGCTGTTATGATCATGGGTATCGTGGCCGCATTCCAGTGGCCGCTCAGTTTCTACGACGGCGGTCTGATGGGGCTGCAGAAACAGGTGCTTTCCAATGGCATTAAGATCGGCATATCGACGCTCAGCAGTTTCGGGGCCGTAATCATCCTTTGGAAGGTTTCACCTACCATCACTGCTTTTTTCGCATGGCAAATTATCGTAAGCGCGCTCTCGCTGCTCTTCTTTACGGTCTCGCTTTGGCGCAGCCTGCCTCCTGCCGATCGTCCCGTTGTCTTTAACCCGGACCTGCTGCGCAATATCTGGAGATTTGCTGCGGGCATGAGTGGCATTACGATCTCCGCTATCATATTATCTCAGATCGACAAAGTGATCCTGAGCAAGCTGCTCAGTCTCGAAATGTTCGGCTATTATATTTTGGCAGTAACCATTTGCAATGTTATACCGACTATGCTGGTCGGCCCCGTATTCAATGCGACTTTCCCTCACTTGTCATCTCTCGTCATCTTGAACGATGAGTCAGCGATTACGATGCTCTACCACCAGGGGACTCAATTGCTGGCTGTTCTGACTTTACCCCTTGCCCTTGTCATTTCGTTCTTTTCCTACGATATTCTGATTCTCTGGACAGGTAATCCTAAAATTGCATTAATTGCCTCTCCCGTGGTTAGTTATCTAATCATTGCCATGGCGATTAACGCTATATCGACCATGACCTATGCACTGCAATTGTCACATGGCTGGACAAGTATCGGACTGCGGATCAACATATTCTTTATTATCACTTTCATCCCAACAATTTACTATGCGGCTACGCATTACGCAGCGGTCGGAGCTGCTCAGGCATGGCTGCTTCTCAACTGCATATATGTGCTCATCAGCCTACCCTTGACTCATCGGCGCATCCTGAAGGGCGAGCTGCCTCGATGGATATTCGCGGATATTGCGCCACCACTTGTCACAGCATTTATTGTTGTTTACCTTGGGCGGTGGCTCGTTCCCGGCCAGCTTTCAATTATGCATTCAATAGCGGCGATAGCAACCGTGTTCCTATGCGCAATCTCAGCGGCGGCAATTGCGGCACGACACACCCGGACCTGGATTTTGAATTTATTGACCAGAAATTCACTCTTTCGGGCGTCCCCATAACGGCGTTGGTTTCCATGACGCTAAACCTATTTTTCATATCAAAAGCCGATAAGATCTGAATGAACGGGAGAATGCAATGAAGCGATTAACGCTGGTAAATATCAGCAAGGGATTCGAACAGGGCATCATCCCCTTAGGCTTAACCTCTATTTCGGCATATCTAAAAAAGTATGGGGACATCCAGGATATCCGACTTTTGGACTCGAATTGTCAGGACATATACTCAAAATTTGAACCAACAGACGTTGTCGGTATTAGTGCGGTTACACAAGACATAAACAATGCGATTGATTTTGCTTCGTTCGTAAAATCAAAATACTCGGTCCCCGTAATTCTGGGTGGCGTCCACATCTCTACCTATCGCAAGCTCCCCGGGATCTTCGACCTCGGCGTCATAGGTGAAGGCGAACAGACCATGCTCGAACTGATGAACTTGTCTGATTTCTCCACAGAGAATTTAAAGAAAGTTAAAGGCGTCTGCTACAACGAAGACGGGCATACGGTCTTTACGGAACCGAGAGAGCTAATTGCAAATCTCGACGATATCCCGATGCCCGATCGGGATATCGCGAATCTTGATTACTACCTGCAACGCAGGCAGATTATCCCTTACCATGTTGGCCGATCACTAACCATGATAAGCAGCCGCGGATGCCCTTTCAATTGCGTCTTTTGTTCAACGAGAGTACATTGGAAAAAATTCAGAGGATTTTCTGCCGCAAGAGTAATAGAAGAGGTAGAGCTCTTAATAGAGAAATATCAAGCAGAGATCATTCACATCTTTGATGACTTGTTTATTGCAGACAAGAAAAGACTGTCGGAAATTCATCAAGCGATCGTAAGCCACGGAATCAACAAAAAGGTCAAGTTCATGTGTCTAGTTCGTTCTGACATGCTCGATGATTCAACCATGAAGATGTTGAAGGAAATGAACGTTGTTGTCACCGGCATCGGGATGGAATCCGGTTGCGAGAAGATACTCGATTACTTAAAGCGGCGTACCACGACGATTGACAAGAACCGATATGCTATCGAATTGTCTCATAAATATCAAATCCCCACCATGGGATCCTTCATGGTAGGCAATCCTGGAGAAACGGAGCAGGAGTTGTTGAAGACACTTGACTTCATCAGAAGCTTCCGCTATTCACCCTATCTTGCACCGTTGTCGTACATTTCAACAGCGTTCCCTGGAACAGAATTCTGGGAATATGGAAAGAAGAAAGGAATTAACGTTGAAGACATCGATAAAATCGTCATGGACATACCCAATGAAATAATAAAACTTGACGGGGCGCCTCTCCTTACTGATATTCCCAAAGAACGCTTTTTCACTATAATACAACTCTTCGCCAAGGAAACCCGTTACGGGCTGATCAAGCGCGACATTTTTTTACCGAACAACATCTTCAGTTTTCTCAAGGCCTATGTGAATGGACTTATGATTGAAAGAAATCTATTTAGAGCTTTTGTAGAAGTCACAAAAATCATCGTCAATTTTATTAAATTAAAGCTTACTTCTCGCGCATACTTATGACGCGAATTGCATGGCGACGATAAATAAACCATATGATGCTTTTCGAAAAGGGAGAACCACGCAATGGCAGCTGAAGTCTTACATCAATGGGCACAAATTGAGGAGGCTCGTACGGAACTTCGCCGTCGTCGGTTGAGCTGTATTAACTCGACGCTCCATCATTTTCTTTTGCGTTTCGCCATTCTCCGGGGTGTCAAGATCGGCGATGCGCTCAAGAGCTGGGATGTTCTTAAAACGGCACGCTTCATCGAGGATCACGTGACGCGCGATGCGCCGATTCTCGATATCGGCACGTACGCATCGGAGATTCTCTGCATCCTTCACCGGATGGGATACGCCCATCTCACGGGCATCGATTTAAACCCCCATATCTTCCGTATGCCTTATGCAGACAAGATCCGCTACGTTGTATCCGACTTCATGCATACACCCTTCGAGAGCGGTTCTTTCGCGGCCATCACCTCAATCTCCGTAATCGAGCATGGTTTCAACTCACAAGCGCTCCTTTCCGAGATGTCGCGGCTGCTGCGACCCGGCGGGTACTTCATTGCCTCCTTCGATTACTGGCCGGATAAGATCGATACCAGCGACACGCCTTTCTTCGGCATGGACTGGAAGATCTTCTCAAGATCCGAGGTCCTGGCTTTTGTCCAGGAAGCCTCGGGGTACGGATTCATCCCCCAGGGAGAACTGCATCTCGATGCCGGCGATAAACCGATACACTGCGCTGAACGGGATTACACCTTCTGCTGGCTTGCACTAAAAAAAGTCAAATAATGTTTTCGATTCAGACAGCGGCTCTATCGCTTTCTGCCGACGGGATAAATGCTATGCGTATAATGTTCATTACTGGTTCTTACCCGCCCATGACCTGTGGCGTCGGCGATTATACTGCCTGTCTTGTTCAAGAACTTCGAAAACGCACGGATATCAGCGTTGCTGTATTGACGAGTGAGAAGGTTTGCAGCCTCGAAAGCAATCTCCCCTCCGGCATCATGGCCATAGTGAAAAAATGGAACATCATGGAATTTCCTAAAATAGCAAAGGTCATTCGCCGCTGGCGTCCGGACATTGTCCATATCCAGTATCCGACGCAAGGCTATGCAGGCGGGGGCCGCCTGCCTTTTTTTCTGCCTGTCCTGCTGTCGTTGATGAAAATCAAGGTTGTTCAAACATGGCATGAATACTACACCGAGGCGAATGCGAACTGGCACGTTGCGCTCAAAGCCCTTGCCCCCGGTCCAATCGTCGTTGTAAGGCCCCACTACGCGGAACACCTGCCCTCTTTCTATCGAAGGTTGATAAAGGAGAACCGCATACACTTCATCCCCAATGCATCGTCACTGCCGCGTGTTTCATTGACGGACGAAGAACGTCGTGCGATTCATGCGCGATATGCGTTCGCCACGAAGACCCTGGTGGCATATTTCGGATTCCTGTATCCTCACAAGGGCGTTGATGATCTCTTTGACATCGCTGACCCGGATAAACATCATCTCGTTCTCATCGGAGCTATTGATGAAGCGGACCCCTATCATCAATCCCTCAGCGTTCGGGCATCCCGGGGAGATTGGGCGGGCAAGGCAACGATTACCGGATTTCTTCCCTCAGATGAAGCGGCACGAATATTAGCGGCGGCCGATGCCGTTGTCCTGCCGTTTCGGGGAGGCGGTGGCCTTTGGAACACCTCCCTCCACGGCGCCGCACTTCAGGGAACCTTTATTGCGACGACCTCTGATGAAAAGCAGGGCTACGATTCCGATACCAACATATTCTCCGCAAAACCCGGGGACATCGCCTCAATGAGGCAGGCCCTGCTCACGTATGCGGGCCGAAGAAATACTGCCGACAACATAAGAAACTTTGCAACATGGGATTCTATTGTCGAAGCCCATGTGCGGATATACCGAACGCTGTTAACGTAAGCGGGAGATTGAATGAACGCCATTCGCCTATCGATTTGCATCCCAGTTTATAATTTCGGCGCCTTCATCGGAGAGACGCTCGAAAGTATCATCCCTCAGGCGTCGGATGAAGTGGAAATCGTCGTCGTTGATGGCGCATCAACCGACAACACACCCGAGGTGATTCACCGCCTGCAGCAGAAGTTTCCGCGATTGATTTATTTCCGCCTCCCCAAAAAAGGCGGCATCGATCGGGATATGGCAAAAACCGTTGAGTTCGCGCAAGGTGAATACTGCTGGCTGTTTGGCGGCGATGACATCATGAAAGACGGGTCTATTCAAAGTATCCTGGCAGAGCTAACACACGCCTGTGATGTATATCTATGTGAGTCCATTTTGTGCGATAAAAACATGACCCTGATCATGAAGCATAATATTTTGAACTCAGCAACAGAGAGGATTTTTAATCTCAGCAACGATGTTGACCGCAGGGCTTATTTTTCGCTCGCAAACAACTCAGCCGCGTTCTTCAGCTTTTGCAGCGCTCTTATTTTCAGGAAATCGAGATGGGACCCCATTAATATCGATGACTCTTTTTATAGTACCTGTTGGGCTCACGCGGCAAGGATTTTCGGCATGATGAAGGATGGCCTTGTCATTAAATATCTTCCCGAACCCCTTCTGCTCAAACGCGGAGAGAACGATTCCTTCATGGACAATGGCCTCGTAAATCGCTGTCGCATTTCAATAGATGGCTATACCAAAATTGCCGACACCTATTTTGCCCATAACAGCATCGAGGCCTTTCATATACGCAGAACGCTCAGAAATGAATGGCCGCTTGGCGCCTTTTTAAGCCTGAAAATCATTGTGGATTCTTCCGGACAGCTGAAACAACGCGAGCTCCTTGACAGTCTCGCGCTCAAACTCTTTCCTGAACATTCTGTCTTAAATCGTTTTGGATTCATCATTTACAGATATACGCCGGTCTTTATTCTCAGATTCATCAAGCTGCTTATGGATACCTATAAAAGGATTCGGGCCACAATCATAAACCTGTTTATATGAGCAAGACAAAACTCTCTATATGCATCCCGGTCTATAACTTCAGCGCCTTCATCGGCGAGACGCTGGCGAGCATAATCCCCCAGGCGACGGATGAGGTCGAGATCGTGGTCGTCGATGGGGCCTCGACGGACAACACCGCCGAGGTGATCGCGTCCGTCCAACGGACCTTTCCGCGGCTCGTCTATCACCGCCTTGAAAAGAAAGGCGGCATCGACCGCGACATGGCGAGGTCCGTGGAGCTGGCGAATGGCGAGTACTGCTGGCTCTTCGGCGGCGACGATATCATGATGCCCGGTGCGGTGGCCGACATCCTGAAGCAGCTCGCGGAAGGACATGACCTGTACCTCTGCGAATCGATCCTCTGCCGCACCGACATGACCCCGGTCGGAAAGCATAATCTCCTTGCCGCTGACCATGAACAGGTCTTTGACCTGAGAGACCCCATCGTTCGCGCGGACTACTTCAGTCGGGCCAGGAACACCGCGGCATTCTTCAGTTTCTGCAGTTCGCTGGTCGTTAAAAAGGCCCGCTGGGAAGCGGTGGCGATGGACGACCAGTTCGTGGGGTCGTACTGGGACCACGTTGCGCGGTTGTTCCGGATGATTCCCGACGGGCTCCGGGTCAAATATCTGCCCACGCCGCATTTGTATAAGCGCGGTGAGAATGACTCGTTTCTCGACCGGGGGCTCGTCAACCGCTACCGAATTACGATCGAAGGTTTTGACCGGATTTCCCGTGCGTTCTTCGCTCCAGGGAGTCCCGAGAACTTTCACATCCGCCGGGCAATGCAGGCGGAGCACAACCTGAAGAGCCTGCTGGACGCGAAACTGCTCTGTCATGAGCGTAGATTGGATGCAGATCTGGTGATCCTTGATCAACTTGCCCGGACGCAGTACGGTTATCCTCTCCTGTCGAACCGTTTCATGCTTTGCGTATACCGATACTCACCGGTCGTGCTCCTCAGGGTCGCGAAGCCGGTGTATGCATTCATCAAGACAAGATTCACGGGTACTCCATGAGCGGTATAAGACTATCCATATGCATCCCAACCTACAACTTCGGCGCCTTCATCGGCGAGACGCTCGCTGGCGTTGTCGAGCAGGCCCGGGGCCGAGAGGACGTCGAGATCGTGGTCCTCGACGGCGGCTCAACGGACGACACCGCCGAGATCGTCCGGAGTTTTCAGGCCCGCTGCCCTTCCCTCTCCTACCATCGACTGAACCGGCCGGGAGGCATCGACAATGATCTGGCCCGAACCGTCTATCTGGCACGAGGCGACTACTGCTGGTTCATGTCGAGCGATGATGTTCCAATCGCTGGAGCGCTCCCGAGGATGCTCCAGGAGCTGTCATCGGGTGACGACATTTACCTCTGCAACAGGACTGAGTGCGATTTTGAACTGCATCCGCTGCGCACGGCGTCTTGGCTTGCCGGGGACATGGACGATCATGCCTTTGCCTTCACGGACCCCCGTGACTTCACCGACTATTTCAACACAGCGAGATCGATCGGGGCGCTTTTCAGCTATATCAGCTCCATTGTTGTCAGACGAGACCGATGGAACGCAGTCGTCCCCGATGGAAAGGTCATCGGAAGCAACTATGGCCACGCGGCCAGGTTGTTCTCCATTCTGCTGCATGGCGGCAGACTGCGATACATCCGGGACCCGCTGGTCCTCTGCCGCGGCGAGAACGACAGCTTTTCAAAGAACGGCGTCGTCCGCAGGTTCCTTATCGATATAGACGGCTATCTTTTGCTGGCAAACACCCTGTTCTCCGATACTGACGTGCGACATGCCTTTCTTGCCGTCATGAGGCGCGAGCACCCGTGGTATGTCTACGCGGAGCTGAGAAGCAGGATCAACAGCCGCGATCAATGGCGTGATTTCAAAAGGAAGCTGCTTGAATTCGGATATGAACCCTGGAAGATCGACGTCATAGGTGCGCTCGGTTCGCTTCCGCCGGTCATGCTCATCGCGCGCTTGCTCTGGTTCGGTCTCAGGCGGCTCAGGACAGTCGCCGCGCACGCCATTCCCGCAGCCCGGCGATAGACGCAGCGCAAGCACTCGAGAATTGACATCAGCCTCTACTATGGGTATGATGAAGCGACTGCGGCTTGTTCACACTATTTTCGCGATACTGTCTTTCGGAAAGATGATCCATGAACGCACTCATTTTCGGCGCCAACGGCCAGGACGGCCACTACCTCGGCGAGCTCTGCCGTGCGCAGGGTATCACCCCCATCGGGATATCCCGGACCGGCGACGGGACGCGCGGCGACGTGAGCAGGTATGAGGACGTACAGGCGCTGGTCAGGAAATATACCCCCGCCTACATCTTTCACCTCGCGGCCAACTCAACGACCCGCCACACGGCCCTATTCGAGAACCATGACACCATCTCGACAGGAACGCTGAATATCCTCGAGTCGGTGAAAAACCACAGCCCGCAAACGCGAGTGTTCCTGGCGGGCAGCGGCCTCCAATTCAAGAACACCGGGGAACCGATTTCTGAGCGAGGCCCCTTCGAGGCATCGAGCCCCTACGCGGTCTCGAGGATCCAGTCGGTCTTCGCAGCGAGGTATTACCGGTCCCTCGGCCTCAGGGTCTATATCGGTTACCTGTTTCACCATGAGAGCCCATTACGGAAACCAGGCCATGTCAGCAAAATGATCGTTCTTGCAGCCCGACGGATCGCCGCGGGAAGCAGCGAAAAACTCGAGCTGGGCGACATCACGGTTGAGAAGGAGTGGACCTTTGCGGGCGATGTGGCCGGAGCCATGCTCACGCTCTTGCGCCAGGACGACCTGTTCGAGGCTGTCATAGGCTCCGGCATGGGCTATTCCATCAAAGACTGGCTGGAGCAGTGCTTCGGCGGCATCGGGATGGATTGGAAAGACCACGTCCATATGAAGAAGGGCTTCGTTGCCGAGTATCCTCGACTGGTGTCCGATCCGGCAGCGATCCGTTCGCTCGGCTGGTCGCCCGAGATCGGGTTCGCGGAGCTTGCGCAGATGATGATGACATCCGCAGAAGGCGCGGGTTGAACCGCTGCGGAGCAGTGACTCAGCACTAAGCACAGGGAGAGTGACCAGTGTCAAAAAAAGCCTTAATCACCGGCATCGCCGGACAGGACGGCTCATACCTCGCGGAGCTGCTGTTGTCCAAAGGCTACGAAGTGCACGGCATCGTGCGGCGCGTAGATATTGAGGATACTGAGCACAAGCTGCGGAACATAGTGCATCTGCTCGAACGGATCGACCTGCATGCCGGGTCTTTGGACAACGTCCTATCGCTGATCAAGGTCATCAAGGACATACAGCCCGATGAATGCTACCATCTCGCCTCGTCCAGCTTTGTAAGCTATTCTTTCGATGATGAGATATCGATCCTGAACAACAACGTGAACAGCACCCATTACCTTCTGGCGGCAATCAAGGAATTCGCGCCCCGCTGCCGCTTCTATTTCGCCGGAAGCAGCGAAATGTTCGGCACCGTAGACCGATCGCCCCAAAGCGAGACAACGCCCTTCAACCCCCGGTCGATCTATGGCATCTCGAAGGTCGTGGGCTACCACCTCGCCAAAAACTACCGGACACAGTACGGCCTGTTTACCTCCATGGGAATCCTCTATAATCACGAATCTCCCCGCAGAGGCTACGTGTTCGTTACGCGGAAGATCGTCTCAGCCGCAGTCAAGATCAAACTGGGCCTGCAAGACCACCTGCTGCTCGGCAACCTGGACGCCTGGCGCGACTGGGGGTACGCGCCCGACTACGTGCAGGCCATGTGGCTTATGCTCCAGGCCGACACTCCCAGTGAGTATGTGATAGCCAGTGGCCAGACTCACAGCGTACGGGAGTTCGTGGAAACCGCTTTTTCGATAGCCGGCCTCGATTATCAACGGTACGTCAGGACCGACCCGAAATTGTTCCGGCCCTCGGAGAAGGTGCAGCTCTGCGGCGATCCCACCCGCGCCCGCACCGGCCTCGGCTGGAAGCCCACGCTGGAGTTCAAAGACATTGTCCGGACCATGGTGGAGAGCGAAATAGCGCTGCATAGTCGCAGCAAGGGCTGACAACCAAGTGGATTTTTTTAGGATGGTCGCATGAAGATCGGCATTAATGTGCTCTATCTCCTGCCCGGCCGGGTCGGCGGGTCGGAAACCTATATCAGGAACCTCATCAAATGGCTCCCGGTCATCGACCGAGAGAACGAATACATCGTATTCATCAATCAGGAGAGCCTCGGGGTTTTCGATACTTCCCCCGGCGTAACAATCGTCCCCTGCCCGGTCAGGGCGTCAAACCGTCCCCAACGGATACTCTGGGAGCAGTTCGGCCTTCCCTCCCAGGTGCGACACCGCGGGATTGATATCCTCCTGTCTGCAGGAATGACCGCTCCCTTCCGGTGCCCGGCGACATCGGTGCTGATGCTCTTCGACCTCCAGCACATCAACCAGCCCGGCAATTTCCCCTGGTACTATCTTCCCTTCCTGAGAAGCATCATCTACGGGAGCGCAAAAAGCGCGAACGGAGTTCTCACGCTCTCCTACCAGGTAAAGAACGACATCATCCGTTTCTATCACCTGCTTCCTGAACGCATCGAGGTCACCCATCTCGCAGTTGATCATGATGCATTTACACTCCAGGGACCTCCCGACACAGCTACCGTGAGGGCGCGCTACGGCCTGCCGGACCGCTTCATCCTGTACGCGGCTTCTTCGCTGCCTCATAAGAACCATGAACGGCTTTTTCAGGCGTTCCGTCAGGTCCGGGACCGCATACCGGGGCTCAAACTCGTCCTGATCGGCGCTCGTGACAAAGGCGGAGAAATGCTCCTTCGCAAGATCCAGACCCTGGGGATCGGGCAGGATGTCCTGCTCCTGGGCTGGCTCCCTTTCGGCGACGTTCCTTCGATCTACCGCGCCAGCGAAGCCTTCATCTTTCCCACGCTCCACGAAGGATTCGGCCTTCCCGTCCTTGAAGCCATGGCCTGCGGAATTCCGGTCGTCTGCTCGAAGATCGAGCCGCTGCTGGAGGTCGCCGGCGACGCCGCGCTCTTTGTCGATCCCTATTCGCCCAATGAGATCGCCACGGGCATCTTCACGGCGCTGTCCGATGGGATGATGCGAAAACAGCTCGTGCAAAAGGGCCTTGTGCGTGCGAAACAATTCACCTGGGAATCGACTGCGAAAACAACTCTCCAGTTTCTCAGGTCGGTGCATACCGGGCGGGGCCGATAAATGGAGCAGTATCCCAAAATATCCATCATCACCCCCTCTTACAACCAGGGGCCCTTCATCGAACGGACCATCAGAAGCGTCCTGGACCAGGGGTATCCAAACATAGAATATATCGTCATGGACGGGGGATCAAAAGACGGGACGATCGATATCCTGCGAAAATATGAAGGGCGGCTGACCTGGGTATCGGAACGTGATAAGGGGCAGACAGACGCCATCAACAAGGGCATTACCCGGTCGACCGGCGACATCATCGCCTATCTCAATTCCGATGATACCTACGAAACGGGCGCGCTCCGGAAGGTCGCTGATCACTTCATTGCCCATCCGGAAACCATGTGGCTCACGGGAAAATGCAGGATCATCGACGAGCAGAACCGGGAGATGCGCCGACCGATCACAGCGTACAAAAACTTCCTGCTGCGGCATTTCAGCTATTCCCTGCTGCTGGTGACGAACCCCGTGAGTCAGCCGTCCACCTTCTGGAGGCGAAGCACTGTTGACGAGTTCGGCCTCCTCGATGAGAACGAACACCTGGTAATGGACTATGCCTACTGGCTGAAGCTCGGGAAGAAGTATCCCCCGGCGGTTCTGGATGCGTATCTTGCGGGATTCCGCGTCTATGCTGCGTCAAAAACGTCGAGCTCGTTCCTGACGACTTTCAAACGGGAAATGGAACTGGCGAGAAGATATTCCGATTCACGGCTGCTGAACGGCCTGCATCGGATCAGCTACGTCATCATTGCGACAGCCTACTTTTTCCTCAACGCGTCGGGAAGAATCCTCAACAAACGCTGACCGCGTCCCTATGCCGCGCTCGTTGCGGCCCGATTCGTCCGTCTCGCCTCGATCCGATCGAACACCATCTCATATCCCACAATAAATACGAGGAAAAACCCGATGGACGGCATATATACCCGATGTTCGAAAATTACATCGATGATCGGCACGATGCTCTGGACCGGCGATAACCCGATATAGAACCATGCGACGCCAAAAGGAATCAGAAGCAGCCCTTTTTTCCAGTAGAGCCAGAACGTTGTGCCTGCCACGGCAATATGGCCGAAAAAAGAAAGGAGCGTCGGAAATTCGAATAATGTCCTGGCTATGGCATAGTCGTAATCCAGGTTCTGGTTGATCGGCAGGAACAGGAGCCGAATATAGGTCCAGATGACATTTAAGGAGGTGAGCCAATACGTTTTAGCGGTAATACCAGACGTTGATATCACGTTAAATCCGACGCCCCCTCCTCCGCCTGTGGCGGCAAAAAGGTCCAGGTGGCGCACTGCAATCACCCAGGAAAGGGAGACCGCAAGGTAGAGCAGCCATCGGGAAGCAACGGCGCGGACCTTCCCCTCTGCAATGAACAAAAAATCATAGAGCATGAGGAGCGCCGGCAAAGTCACTGCCCATTCCTTTGAACCCATGGAAAGAGCTGCCGTAAAGAACACCCCGATATAAGAGGAGCGCCTCCCGGTACTCGCGCCTTTAATAAACAAGAGGAACGTTGCAAGATAAAAGAATGTTGCAAGCAGTTCAGTGCGGGTAATAATATAGGTTACCGACTCGGTCTGGACGGGATGGACGGCGAACAAGAGCGCGCCGAAGAGGGCCATCCACTTTGCCTTTTCAGCATACCGCTTTGCCAGAACCGGCAGACTTAAGGTCCAGAGAATAAGCAGGTAAACAAAATAACTGTTCGCGATATGAACCGCAATATTAAAGATGTGGTATCCCACGACGTTGAGCCCGCCGAGCTGGTAATTGAGCATTAAGCTCAGAAAAACCACCGGTCGAATGCCCTTCAGAATGCCGATGATATTATCCATCGTCACATGCTTGATCGTGGGATTGTCATTAATGGCCGGGTTGTCGTCAAAATGAAAACTTGCCGTGAACGTATTGGAATACGCAATAAGTATCATTGCCGCTATGATGCCGAACGCAAAGAGGTTAAATCTCTTGCTGGTGAAGATTCTGTTTACTTTCTCGGTTATCGTCTGCATGTCTGCCACAATTCCTCCTTGCTGCTAGTAAATGCCCTGAAAAAGGTAACATGGTTCATGTGCAAAGTAAAGGGTATTATCGAGGGTTGTCAAGGTTAGCCCTGGTGTGCGATTTATTTTTTTGGGCCGCTCGCTTTTGCGAGAGCGAGAACGATGGTAAGGGAAAACATCCTGTTCAATTCTCCGGAGAAGAGCAAAGGTCGCGGCAAAGGTCCCTGAAAGTACCGGCAGCATGGTACGATCAGCGCTTGTTGCAAGATGCCAGGAAAGATCTTGAGATGTGGCACAATAGACCATAACCATTCCGATAAAATAGAACAGCGAGGTAAGGATGGGGAGCCAGGCAGAGGGGGTTATGGCAGTCCGGAAGATCTTTGCCGTGCCTGCTGCCAGAATAAACAGCGCAAAAGCATACCCTACCTGCGATTTCATGAAGAGCGCATCAAGGATTTTGATCAGCGACCCGTCTCCCAGGCGGACCGGTATGTTGCTCAGTTGGATCGGATTGTCTGAAATTAATCCCCATTTCAATTTCAATCCATACCACAGGAGCATGCCTATTGATATGAACAGGAGGAGCGGCCAAGCAGAGCGGATATGCTGAGCAACCGTCAAGGGGGCGTTCTTGCGACGAAAATGGAGGATTGCGGCAATGCATGCCGTAATGGTCAATATATAGAACATTCCTTCGTTCTTCAGGTTGCCGATGATCCCCAGGCAGATGATCCCCGCGGTCAGGTCCAGCGGATCATTATCATCCAGCCATCTGCCGATAAAAAGCGTGGAAAAGGCGGCATACAGTGCCAAATACCCGTCGATATAGCCGTTCCAAAGCCACATGCCAAGGCTGAAAAAGAGGAACGCTATCAGATAGAGGGAGCTGAGATGCTTTTTGTTGATGAACGAAAGTGAAGCAAACAACAGGGGCATCAACAGAACGAGCAAACTCCCCTTCGGCACATACTCGTTCCAATAACCGGCTGCAGAGGCGAATTGTGCCGCCATGATCGGCACCAGTTTCGGATAGCCGACGTGAGAGAATTGCATTGAGGGCATGTTCCAGTTCGCTGAAGAAGAGAACGCCTGATTGTAATAGATCACTTTCGCATGGAAAAACCAGATCGATCGCGCATCCCATGCGGTAATCGGATCAAAGAAAATATATACTGCGTAGAGAACCAGGAGATACAGAACCAGGAGCATTGCCGGCCAGCCCGGAGAACCTGGCATGATCAGATCGGATTTTCCTGAACGGAAAGCGAGCCAGAATCCCACGCAGGACAAGGAACCGCCGAGGAGAATTGAATATTCAAGCTTTCCAATAATACTTACGAGAAGATAGTTCAGCAAAATGCCGGCCATCAGAATAGTCGCGATTGATCGATACCTATCTGGCTTGGCCTGCTGCAGAACAACAAATGTGCGGTAATAGGGAATCAGGACCAGGCATCCAAGTCCGAAAAGATAGGGGAATGTCAGGCTAAGGGCAAGAAGCAAGGATTACCTCCTGAGTGCGGGAAACAACAACGCATCCCGACGGGACCTGCTCGTTGCTGAACAGCAGGCAGTGAGCGGATTTATCGAGAACGCGTATCGGATATGCGCCTTCGGTCAGTCGCTGTTTAATCTCTTCGTCTCGAGCAATTGCCGGAGACAGGCGGAAGGAGTCTAATCGCCGTTCCTGGAGAAGCCGGATGCCTGCCTGTGCTTTTGGCGGAAGAATATGCAATCCGGAGTTCGGCGTGGTGATTTGCCTTGCCAAATCTCCGAATGCACAGTGGGTAATGATGCCGGCAATGCTCGAATTCAGCTGCTTAGCAGTCCTTATCGTTATGGGAAACAGCACGATGGAGAGAATAATGATCACCGCGATTGATAGTTTTTTAATCACGAACATAAGGACCCTTTTTGAATGCCATGAAACCTTAAGTGATTGTGCTGCTGCCCGGCTGGATTGGACAAAAGTATAGAGGAAACAATAATAAATTGCAACCGAATTGCGAATTGAATTGCGAATTGACCCGCCATAAATGCTACCCGCGCGGCAATGCAAAAACCCAGAATTTCCTTGCGCCAAAATTCCAGAAAAACACGATGCCCGTTGCCGTTATTTTTGCCGGCATGGCCGAAAAGGACAAACGGCCGACGAAAAACGACATCAGGAGCAGGTTTATAACCAGGCCGATCGCGCTGACCAGATAAAGCAGAAAGAGCTCCTTATGCGCCGGATGCCTGCCACGAACGAAAACGAACCGGGTGCTGAGAACGTAATTGACCGCTGTCGCTACGATGAAACTTGCGGCTGCGGCCGCCAGGTAGTGCAGCTGCGGAGGACCGATCAGAAAGGCGAAACTCATCCATTCAACGAGTGCCGCAGTTCCACCGACGCCCACATATCTGATCAATTGGAAGGAAGTCCTCTTAGTCATATCCCGTACTCTCTCAGCGGAACAGGTTGTATTTCACTATGCAATATATGGCGCGTATGCCGTCTTTCCAGCCGATCTTTTTTCCTTCCCCATATGTTCTGCCGTAATAGGAGATCCCCACCTCATATATTCGGCAGCCCATTTTGGCGACTTTCGCGGTTATTTCCGGCTCAAAACCGAAGCGGTCCTCTTCTATCCTGATGGACTGAATGACCTCACGCCGAAACGCCTTATAACAGGTTTCCATGTCCGTAAGATTGATATTCGTGAACATATTCGACATGGTTGTAAGGACCATGTTCCCTAAGGAGTGCCAGTAATAAACGACGCGGTGCGGTCTGCCGCCCATAAACCGCGAGCCGAAGACAACGTCGGCATTTCCCTGGGCAAAAGGTTCCAGGAGCAATGGGTATTCCCGCGGATCGTATTCAAGGTCCGCATCCTGAATGATGACGACGTCGCCGGTTGCGGCGGAAATCCCGGTGCGCAGGGCGGCCCCTTTCCCCTGATTACGGTCATGATAGATCACTTGTGCGACCTGCAAAGCGATTTTCTGCCTCAGGATTTCCCGCGTACCGTCGGTTGAGCAGTCATCGACAATGATTATTTCCTTGTTTTTGACCTCGGATGAACCCACTGCATTTACTATGTTTTCAATAGTATCTTTCTCGTTATAGCACGGAATAATGATGCTGACGTTCAAATTGTTCCAATCACAAGACGTTTCCATTATGTATCTCCTGATAGGAGTCGGCGTATTGTCAAAATCTAACCACAGCGGCCACAGAGTTTATTGCCTATTTAAAAAAATTTCGCACTGTTCTCAGTGGTTATGTTTGTGGTTTCATTTTTTCCTTCTTTTTTCGTAAACCTATTGACATTATCTATGCAGGAGTTCAATAACCTTCAGCCTGATACGTCACGATTTTCCGTTATCCGCTTCATCGCCTCCCGCAATTCCTGGCGCAGCAACGCGACTTCCTGTGCCAGTTGCTTGTTCTTTTCCGACAATCCGGAGACGACCACGGAAAAGTGAAGCGTGATCAACAACAGGAAGAGAAAGGCGAGGAGAAAGAGGAGCGATGGCGGGTAGAAGACACCAAGCAGGCGCGCTACATATTCCAGCAGGTATCTTGATGAGGAGAAAACCAGCAGTACACCTCCGGCGAAAAGCCAGAGCAGGGAATACTTTTCCTTTAACCGACCCCTCCTGATCAGTTCGATCACGACAAACAAAACAGACCCGCTCCCCAGGATAGCTAATATTTTTACCAGGTCCATGGGTCTACCTCACCTTTTTCACCAGATCGATAAAAATGGCCATCAGTACTTTCGTCATGTAATACACTGAACGCATGGGGGTTATCGACGATCTTCCGCCGGTCCGCTCGCTCATGGCAACATCCACCTCCGTCATCCGCAGATTCACCTTGTGCAGAAGAACAAGGGACTCCACCTCGGGATAGTCGTCAGGATAGGTCCGGGAGAAGAACTCAATGACCCCGCGGTTTGCGGCCCGGAATCCGGATGTGCTGTCCGTCACGGTTATATCCAGCACACGGGAAAGGACGAAAGAGAATACCCCTATCCCCAGCTTCCTGAAAACAGGCGCCCTGTATCCACCGGAGACGAGGAACCGCGAGCCGACCACCAGATCCGCCTTGTCTGTCGCCAGCGGTTCAATAAGCTTTTTTATTTCTCTCGCACGATGCTGGCCATCACCATCGAATTGCACCGCTACGTCATAGCCATTTCTGTGCGCATACAGGTAACCAGCCTGCACCGCTCCGCCGATCCCGAGGTTGAACGGCAGGTCCAGTACCGTTACTCCCAGTTCCCGCGCGACCAGAGACGTCGAATCGCGGGACCCATCGTTCACCACGACGACATCCGCGGAGGGAACGTGCTCCCTGAGGTCGCGGATCACTCCCGCGAGACTTTCCTCTTCATTGTATGCAGGCACGATGATCAGTATTCTCATGAGCTGTTCTTTCAGGACTATCTCGCATCCTGGTATGCGCTACTTGAAGAAGAGGTGTCGCGTTCGCAGCGAATGATCCGTCATAATGACGTCGTTATCATATTCTATCGCTCTAAAACAGTCAATCACAATCATGGCAAGAGCACGTGCAAAACCAGGACGCGCTCCCGGCACCCGTCATATTCCGGCCGCAACTATTCTCCGGGAGTAAGCACTTCGTCTTTTTTCACCACCGCTCTATATCGAACCACCAGCCGATAGATAAGAAAGTAGGCTATAACCGCTGCAATGCCCCCCACCGCCAAGGTTCCCACGATAAAGGGCCAGAAAAACGGCTTAACAGCCACATAAGCGGTAGACAGGGTAAGCTCATTCCACGCGATCCGCGGTATGGCGAGCTCGCTGCCCAGAAGCTTGCCGCCAAACCAGATGCAAAACCCGTACATCGGGACGATGGTCCAGGGATTGTTGATAAAGGTCGCGGTGATAAGCGCTAATTTACTCAGGCGAAACATCCACGCGACAATGAGGCAGGTTATTATGTGCAAACCGAAGGTGGGAGAAAAAGCGATAAACACGCCGACAGCAAGAGCCAGAGCCAGGCGATGAGGCGTATCGTTCAGCTGAAAGATCGAACGGATGCGGTCCCTGAAATAAAATCCCACAGCTATCCTCTTACCATTCCCCACCCTGCACGGCCGGATGCTTAAGTGACTGACCAGCATTTTGCAGCACACGGGATAGTATAACAATTTACATCAATTATCAAGGGGCTTTTAACAGGCGGGACTACCATTGGAATGTGCTTCGCAAAAACCTCTTCCTTTGGCAACGTCAAAAAGCGTATAATACGTCGGTTGAAAGATGTTCTCCCGTTGAATAAGGGGATTTTGTGAAGCTGACGAAAAAACAGATTGCTTTTCTTCTCTTGAAAATATCGGTCAGCGTCGTCCTCCTCGCCGTTATCTTCAAAAAAACAGGGCTTGAGCGGGTCCTCAATCATTTCCAGACCATGGACCTCTGGCTCTTCGGCCTGTCCTCCCTGCTCTACGTCCTCGTCATCTTCGTATCGGCCCATCGATGGGCATTATTGCTGGATGAACCCTATCCCATCAAGAAGATTTTTTCTCTTTATATGATCGGCAGTTTTTTCAATAATCTGCTTCCGGGCGCCATTGGCGGCGATGCGGTAAAAGCCTACTATCTGTACAAGGACACCCGCAAGGGAGGAAGCAGCATCGGATCGGTGTTCATGGACCGGTACATCGGATTGTGCGCACTGCTGTCCCTGGGGCTCATTTCGAGCCTCGCCGCGTTCCACGAACTAAAAACCATCGGCATGCACCTGGCCATCCCGGCGCTCTTTTTCCTGTTCATCGCCGGAAGCCTGCTGTTCTTCCGGCTCAGGATCGGTCGGCGGTTCTCGGCAGTCTCCGATTTCTACGATTACTTTCACCGCTCGATCCGGAACAGAACCATGCTCGTGAAAGCCTTTAGCCTCTCCCTGATAGTCCAGATGCTCTCGTTCTTTATGGTATACCTCATCGCCCGCGGCATAGACCAGCAGCTAACCTTCACAGCGCTGTTCGTCTTCGTCCCGATCATCAGCATCATCACCATGCTCCCCATCTCCATTTCCGGGCTGGGTGTCAGGGAAAGCGCCTTCGTGCTCTTGTTCGGACTCACCGGCGTCCCGGCCGAGGCAAGCATGTCCATCTCATTCCTCTGGTTTCTGTCCATCGTTACGGCATCGCTTATCGGATTGGTGGAATATCTGCGGATTCGGCGGCAGTGACCTGTGGTTTAATTTCTATCCAAACGGGTTTATCACTTCAAGACCGGGATACTCGAAATCCCGTGCATTACGGGTAACCAGCCGCAGTTCATGGTGTAGCGCGGTTGCGGCGAGAAGGCTGTCGATGGTGGGGACCGGCCTGCCGGCCTCCGCCAGAATTCTGGCCCAGCGGTCAGCGACCGCAAAATCCACGGGAAGGACCCTGCCTTCAAACCATGCCGGAAGCTCATGTTCCAGCCACAAGCGCAGTTTCTCACGCTTTTTTTTGTCCGCGGACGCTTCAATCCCTTTGCGGATCTCGCCCAGCGTCAGGACGCTCACAAAAAGGGACTCTCCGGGAACCCCGTCAAGCCAGGTGAGTACTGATTTGTTCGGCGCCCGACGGATGTTGTTTTCCGAATTAATCCGGTCTAATCTTCCTGATTAAAGCAACCCTTTCACATTCGTCTGGCCTCTTTGAAGCAAAAGAACCGGAGGGATCGCCCCCCGGTTTATTTCAGATTATCTCAGTTGATGCAACCCGCACATGCTCGGCGGAAACGAGGGTG
>JAYTJE010000037.1:0-7523 GCA_043731355.1 Nitrospirota bacterium | reverse complement strand
ACCTGGTTCTTGGGGCAACCCAGGCTGATCATGCCTATTTTGTATGCCCGGTTAGACGCCTTGTTCTTCCGTGGATCGTAAGCCAAACAATATACCATCCTGCCCGCGTAAAGACAACGGAGAAATTAGATCCGGGAACTGAACAACAGGGAACTTAGAACCCGCCTGACATGGCCAGGAAGCTCGCCAGTTTTTCATTCGTTTCCCTGAGGCGCTTTGACAGCGTTTTGGTGAACGCCCAGAGGAGTTTGTATCCCAGGTCGCGGTCCATGATCAGCAGCTTGTCCAGGTCGGCCTTGTTGATGGCCAGCACCGCCACATCGGAGTTGGCGATGGCATGGGCCGAGCGGGGGAATTTGTCGATCAACGCCATCTCGCCGAAGTAGTCGCCCGGTTTGAGCACGGCCAGCGCTTCCTCGCCGATATTCGGGATGAACTTGCTGATCCGCACGTCGCCGGTGGTGATCACGTAGCAGCGGTCGCCGGGATCTCCCTCCCTGAAGATCACGGTGTCCCGGGAAAAGGCCTCCCTGGTGGATATTTTTTCTATTTTTTCCAGCTCCGGCGTGGAGAGGCTTTCGAAGAGATGCACTTTTTTAAGAAAATCGAGCATTCCGTCTCTCTCACCTGTGCGTCCGGTCCATCTCAAACGCGTTCTGGATGAGCTCTACCTGCTGTTCATTGGCCGTGTTGATCGCCACGACATCAAAACGGCACGGGACCTGGTGGAGCTTTTTAAACTGTATATACCCGAGCGCCGCCTTGATCATCCGCTGCTGCTTGCGTTGATTGACCGCAAGTTCCGGCGCGCCGAAAGCATCGTTCGACCGGGTCTTCACCTCGATGAACGCCACGGTGCCCTGATGCAGGGCGATCAGGTCGATCTCGCCGCTGCGCGTACGGTAATTACGCTCCAGGATCCGGTATCCCTGGCTGACCAGGAACCGGGCGGCCCGGTCCTCGCCGGTCCTGCCGAGCAGCTTTCCGAGCAGGCTCATCGGCCCGCGTCTTTCAGCATCCGCGCTACCGGATTAAAGGTCCTCCGGTGTGCTTCACAGGGCCCGTGTTCCCGGATCAGCGCCATATGCTCCCGGGTCCCATAGCCTTTATGTTTCTGAAAATTGTATTGAGGATACTTTTCATGAAGCGCCAGCATCAGCCGGTCCCGGGTCACTTTCGCCAGGATCGAGGCCGCTGCGATACTGTGGCTGCGGCAGTCGCCTTTGATCAGCGGTTTCTGCGGAAGCTGAATGCGCTTCAGGATGAGCGCATCAATGAGCAGGTAATCGGGGCGGGGAACAAGCTGCTCACATGCCCGCTCCATAGCAATGATGGTCGCCTGCAGGATATTCACGTCGTCGATGGTGCGTTCATCGACAATGCCGATGCCGTAGCACTCCGCCTTCGCGAGGATCACCTCAAACAACCGTTCCCGCTCCGGCCCGGACACTTGTTTGGAATCGTTCACCCCAGGGATAAGCAGCCCCTCGGGCAGGACCACCGCCGCGGCAACGACCGGCCCGGCCAGCGGCCCCCTGCCGGCCTCGTCCAGTCCGGCAATGCGGAAATAACCTTCAGCGCGGGCGCGCCCCTCGAAGTAGAGAGGACCGCACTCCAGTCCATTGCCGAAGAGCTCATCAGCGCCTTTTGTGTTCGATCCCTGCCGGCAACGCGGGCCACGAGGCATACCTACCTCATCGGAGTAACGGCAAAATAGCAAATCCCAAATACACTCGCATAAGCCAGGCTCCGGTCACAGCAAAAGGGAGTCCGGTGCTCGATATTTGGGATCTGCGTGGTTGCTGGTGCGTGAACTGCGAAGCGAACCGCTACTTCTGCTCCGTTGCCGCGGGCTCCGTTGCCTCGGGCTCCGATGCGCCGGCCACCGATGCATAGACGCGCTCTTTTTCCTTGATCCTGGCGGCCTTGCCGCGCAGATCTCTGAGGAAATACAGCTTTGCCCGCCGTACCTTGCCCTGCTTGGCGACTTCTATCTTGTCGATCAGGGGAGAGTGGACCGGGAACATACGCTCAACGCCCACTCCGTAGGACAATTTCCGCACCCGAAGCAGTTCGCGTACGCCGGTGCCCTGGCGGCCGATCAACACGCCCTCGTAAATCTGGATACGTTCCTTGTCGCCTTCGACGACCTTCGCATGCACGCGGATGGTGTCGCCCACGCGGAAACTCGGGATTCCCTCTTTGACCTGTGCTTTTTCCAGCGCTTGAATAATGTTCATTGCAGCCTCCTGTTACTGAATAAATTCCAAATTACAAATAACAAATAAATTCCAAGTTACAATGACCAAAGTTACCAAACCTTTTGAATTTGGATTTTGGAGCTTATTTGTCATTTGGTGCTTGATTCTTGATTATTGATATTTATGCTTTGTTCAGCTCCCGTTTCAGCTCTTCCAGCAGTTTCCGGTCCCCGTCATCGAGCTCCGCCGTTGCCAGAAGTTCCGGCCGTTTCATGAGCGTGGCCCGGAGCGCTTCACGCCGCCGCCACTTCTCGATATCCGCGTGATTTCCGCCGAGCAGAATATCGGGAACTTTTAAACCGCGGAATTCCGCGGGCCGCGTATAGTGAGGGTGGTCCAGCAACCCGTCGCCGAAGGAATCGCGGTAGGACGACTCTTCATCGCCCAGCACACCCGGAAGGAGCCGCGTTGCCGCATCGATCACCACGAGCGCCGCCAGTTCACCGCCGGTCAGAACATAGTCGCCGATCGAAAGTTCTTCGTCGACAAGCGCCGCATGCACGCGCTCATCAATGGCCTCGTAGTGGCCGCAGAGCAGAACGATCCGCCGCGTTTCCCCGGAAAGCCGCTCAGCCTGCCGCTGGTCCAGAAGCCTGCCCTGCGGCGAAAGCAGGACCGTGAGCAGCGGTTCCCCGGGATGCTCCGCTTTCAGCGCTTCGAAAGCCCTGAAGATCGGCTCGGGCTTGAGCACCATGCCGGCGCCGCCGCCGTAAGGGCTGTCGTCGGCAGTGTGGTGTTTGTCCTCGGTATAGTCCCTGATGTTCCGCAGCGTTACGCTGAGCAGCCCTTTTTCCCTGCCCCGCTTCAGGATGCTCTCATTCAGCGGGCCTTCGAGGATCCCCGGAAACAGGGTAAACACCTCGAAGTTCAAGCTGCGCATGGCCGGGACACGTTCACTCATAGTTCCATCAGGCCGTCCATGAGGTGGACAACCATCCGTTTCGCCTGGCGGTCAACCTGCTTTATCACTTCGCGTATGGCAGGAAGGTAGATTTCTCGCTTCCCCTGCTTCATGACATAGATATCGTTGCTGCCGGTCTCAAAAATGTCAACAATGGTCCCGAGCTTTTCGCCTTCCTCGGACACGACCTCCATGCCGATAAGCTCGTACCAGTAGTAGCGGCCCTCGGGCAGCGGCATCGTTTCCTGCTCAGGAACCTTCAGAAACCAGCCGTTCAGCGTCTTTGCCTGTTCCGGCGTGTCGTAGCCCTTGAAAAGCATATAGGGCACTGCGCCGGTGTATCGCACGGACCGCACCGTAACCACGAGCTCTTTGCCCGCAGGCGAAACCAGGTGCACACTTTTCAGTTTCTCGAAGCGCTCCGGAAAATCCGTCAGAGACTCGATCTTCATCTCGCCCTTGACGCCGAAAGGCTTCACTGCTTTGCCGATAGTTATGAGCATAGGTCCTGCCGAGGCCGTATGACCTCTCGAACCAAGGGATGCAGGCGGACCACGATTTTAAATCCGCAATCCGCATTCCGCAATCCGCATTGCAGTGCTACTTCGCCGCCTCGGCGTGCATTTTCATGACGCCAACCTTCGAAAGCAGCGCTCGTACCGTATCAGAGGGCTGGGCGCCCTTCTTGAGCCAGTCGAGGGCCTTGGTCTGGTCGACCTTGATCTCCGCCGGTTTTTTGAGCGGATCATAGGTGCCTACCATCTCGATAAAACGGCCGTCGCGCGGGCACCGGGAATCCGCCACCACCAAACGGTAGTAAGGCTTCTTGTGGGTCCCCATTCTCTTCAATCTGATCTTTACCGCCATGTGCTCACCTCTCTCATTAAAAAAGAAAATCCTAAATTACTAATAACAAATCCCAAATAATATTCAAATTCCAAATTTCAATTTCCGAAAGGTTTGAAGTTTGCTGTTTGTAATTTGGAATTTATTTGTCATTTGGCGCTTGTTGCTTGCAGCTTGCCTCTAAAACGGCATCCTGCCACCGAGCATCTTGCCCATCTTGCCCATCTTGCCGCTCGTCATGGACTTCATCATCTTGCGCATCTCGGCAAACTGTTTCAGCAGCCGGTTCACGTCCTGGACCTGGGCGCCGCTGCCCCTGGCAATGCGCAACCGGCGGTTTCCGTTGATGACGGTATAATCGGCCCGCTCTTTGCGGGTCATGGAGCTGATGATCGCCTCGACCCGCCCCATTTCCTTCTCGTTCACTTGCGCGTCCGGGAGCTTCATCTTGCCCATCCCGGGGATCATGCCCATGATCTGCTCTAATCCGCCCAGCTTTTTCACCTGCTTCAGCTGGTTGCTGAAATCATCGAGGTCAAAGGTGTTCTTCTTAAGCTTCTTCGCAAGTTTGAGCGCTTCGTCCTGATCAACATGCTCCTGCGCCTTCTCGATGAGCGACATGACGTCGCCCATGCCGAGGATGCGCGAGGCCATACGGTCCGGAAAGAACGGTTCGAGCGCATCGAGCTTTTCGCCCATACCCACGAACTTGAGCGGCTTGCCGGTGACCGCCCTGACGGAAAGTGCCGCGCCGCCGCGCGCGTCGCCGTCAAGTTTGGTCAGCACCACGCCATCGAATCCGATGGCGCTGTTGAACTTCTCGGCGATGTTCACGGCTTCCTGGCCGGTCATGGCGTCGGCCACGAACAGCGTCTCATGGGGTTTGACCGCGGCTTTTATCCGCCGGAGCTCATCCATGAGCGGCTCGTCTATCTGAAGCCTGCCCGCGGTGTCGAGGATAACGACCTCGAACAGGGAGGCGGTGGCATGCTTGAGCGCTGCGCTGCAGATCGCGACCGGGTCCTGATCGTCCGAGGCAAAAGCATCGACCCCAACCTGTTTCGCGAGGGTCATGAGCTGCTGGATAGCCGCGGGCCTGCGCGTGTCGGCCGGGACCAGGAGCACCCGGCGTCCATCCTTTTTAAAGGACTTTGCCAGCTTGCCCGCGGTCGTTGTTTTACCCGACCCTTGCAGGCCGATCATCATGATGACCGTGGGCGGGTTCGGTGACAGATGGAGCTTTGCCTGTGCGCCGCCCAGAAGCGCCACGAGCTCCCCGTGAACGACCTTGACGACCTGCTGGCCGGGAGTGAGGCTGCCGAGAATTTCACTTCCAACAGCCCGTTCCTGAACGCGGCCGATAAAGTCCTTGACGACCTTGAAGTTGACATCCGCCTCAAGGAGCGCAAGACGCACCTCGCGCAGAGCTTCCTTTACATCGTCTTCCTTAAGGACTCCCCTGCCCCGGAGCTTCTTGAAAACAGACTCTAATTTACCGCTTAAGGCGTCAAACATGGAAAGCACCTGCTTTGAAAAAGAATGTTGAATATATAAGATAAGGCCATTATTGTCAAGGATTTTCTCTCTCAGGCATCATTCCCGGATATTTGCCCTGTTTCCGCCCTGAAACCAGAAAAGAGCACTTTATCTCGGCCATTCCGGTCCTCCAGGCGTTTTTGGGTTTATTTCTCCCCGTCTTCGTGGTATCATGCTGCCCAGTTTAAGAAGGGCCTCCGCACAACAGGAGCCCGGACAAAACGAGGGGGCACTCATGCGTCAAACCACACGGCATACGATCCTGTTCTCCGTCATTCTGCTTCTTTCAGGAATTCCTGCGCTTGCCTTTTCACAGCATCCGGCTCATGCCCCGCATTTCCAGCACATCGCGACCGTGCATTCCGGCACAAATCCGCTCATCGAAGAAATGACGCTTCTTGACCGCGCCTACCGGGATATCGTTTCAGCAGTCTCCCTCGGCAATGCTGAGGCCGTGCACACGGCGCTTGAGTCCACGCACGGGACCATGAAAAACACGCACGAAGGCCTTAAGACGGGCGACGTCTCCCTCCGCAAGAATGCCAAGCGCATCGTGGAATTCAAAACCATGGACCGTGAGTTTCATGCAAAGCTTGAAGCCCTGGACCGCGCGGCCCACCACAACAATCAAAAAGAAATGCTGAGGATCACCAAACTGCTGCTTGATGGCTGTGTGCAGTGCCATACAAAATTCAGGCCTTAGCCGGCGACTGATTGATGGCTTTGCCGGTTCCTCGTAAAGTTTTTTTGCTTTCTCCCGCCGTTCGGTTATAATGGCCCATGCAAATCCGGGAAATCCTCAATAACAATCCACTCGTGCTGGCGCCCATGGCCGGCATCACCGATTTCCCCTTCCGCGGGATCTGCAAGGAAATGGGCGCGGGCCTCGTCTTCTCCGAGATGGTGAGCGTCGAAGCGCTGATCCGGGAGCACAAGCGCACCCACGGAATGCTGCACACCGATGCGGCCGAGCGGCCGGTGGTGTTTCAGCTCTTCGGATCAAAACCGGCGTCCATGGCCGAAGCCGCGCATATCGTGTCGCAGGGAGCGGCGGATTTCATCGACATCAACATGGGCTGCCCCGTGCCGAAAATTATAAAGAGCGGATCCGGCGCCGCGCTGCTGCGCGATACGGGACTTGCGAAAGAGATCATGGCCGCGGTCGTGGGCGCCTCGAAAGTGCCGGTCACCATCAAGATCCGCCTCGGATGGGACGCACGGAACATCGTTGCCGTTGATCTGGCCCAGGCGGCGGAAGCGGCCGGCATTGCCGCGGTGACCGTCCACGCCAGGACCAAGGCGCAGGGTTTCTCGGGCCAGGCGGACTGGGACATGATCCGGACCGTCAAACAAGCGGTTACCATTCCGGTGATCGGCAACGGCGATGTCAAAACGGCCCAGGATGCAAAGCGCATCATGGAGGAAACCGGCTGCGACGGCGTCATGATCGGCAGGGCGATCCAGGGGTATCCCTGGATCTTTCGTGAGGCAAAGCACTTCCTCGAAACGGGCCTCGTGCCCGCGCCGCCGACCCTGGAAGAACGACAGTCGATCATGCTCCGTCATCTGCGCGACATGGCCGGTCTGGTGGGCGAGAACATCGGCGTCCGCGAGATGCGCAAGCACCTTTGCTGGTATACGAAAGGCCTGCACGATGGCGCGGAATTCAGAACGCGGATCAACCATCTCGAACGGGTCTGCGATACGAAGCGGGCTATCGAGGATTTTTTTGCGGCCTTGAGCGCGATCTCCAGGGAGGAGCAGCATGTCGCCGGGTAATGCCAGCGGACCGCGAAACGACAAACAGGACCGGCTCATCGCCGACGCCCGCCGCAACCGCGAACAGCGGGAGCAGGACTACCGCGAGCAGGCGTTGAAGTTGTACCCGCATATTTGCGCGCACTGCGGCCGCGAATTCGAAGGAAAAAAACTGCGCGAGCTCACCGTCCATCACAAGGACCACAACCACGACAACAATC
>JAYTJE010000036.1:0-7885 GCA_043731355.1 Nitrospirota bacterium | reverse complement strand
ATGGGCGGCCGCGGAGGCGGCTGGTCGGGCGGCGGTGGCGGTTTTGGCGGAGGCGGCAGCTTCGGCGGCGGGGGCGGCGGCTCCGGCGGAGGCGGCGGGGCTTCGGGAGGGTGGTAGAATAGGGACGGGGAAAATTTTGGACACGGATTGACGCGGATGTTCGCAGATAAAACCAGAGATGCAGAATTAATTCTTTGACACTGATCACCTCTGACAAGTGCTATGAACTATCATGATTATTCATAGCTTTTATCCGCCTTTATCCGTGTCAAGGATGTGCAGTCAAATTCTATAAAAATCGGAGGATACCATGAGCAACGGAGTAAAAGTATTACTGATCATTCTCGGCGTCATCGCGGTGGTCGCCATCGGCACGGTCATGTACGGCGTGGGCCAGTACAACCAGGTGGTAACCATGGACCAGCAGGTGAAAACCCAGTGGGCCCAGGTCGACAACCAGTTAAAGCGGCGCTACGACCTGATCCCGAACCTGATCGAGACCGTCAAGGGCTATGCGAAGCACGAAAAGGAACTGTTCGAGAACCTCGCCAACGCGCGCACCAAGTATTTCCAGGCGCCGACGCCGCAGGGCAAGATAGCCGCTTCACAGCAGCTTGACGGCCTGCTGTCGCGCCTGCTCGTGCTTCAGGAAAACTATCCGCAGCTGAAAGCGAACGAGGGTTTCCTGAAACTGCAGGACAGCCTTGAAGGCACGGAGAACAGGATCGCCGTGGAGCGAAAACGCTACAACGACGACGTCAACACGCTGAACACCTACCGCAGGACCGTCTTCGGAAGGTTCTTCGCATCGCTTGCCGGCGTGGGCGAAGCGGCCTACTACGAGGTCCCGGTGGCGGAAAAAGAAACGCCCAAAGTAAAATTTTAGCGCGCTCCGCTCCCACAATCTGAGGGAAAGAGGGTAAGAACGCAGGATATTAGGATCAAACGCCTAAGCTTCTACACTCTTCCCCTCTTCCCCTCTTACCTTCTTACCTTCCCGGTTCACCGCATGCAACTTTATCAGCCTATCGGTGTCTAAGATGCGGTATGCTTTTCCACGGTCACGACGGCGCTGGTCCGTAAAAAGGCCTTGCTTTTGACGCCCGCCTGCGCTAATGTAAGTGCCTGCTTACATGAAAAAAATAGATACAAAAAAACGCCTGCTCGACGCCACGCTGAAGCTCATCTCCGAAAAGGGCTATCTGGGCGCCACCACGCGCAAGATCGCTGAAGAAGCGGGTGTGACCGAACTCACCCTGTTCCGGCATTTCGGGTCCAAGGAAAAGCTTTTTAAAGAGCTGCTCAGCGGCTATACGTTTCTGCCGCGGTTAAAAGAACTCCTGCCCGAACTGGACGGCCTGTCGAGCAGAGAAGCCCTGGAGCTCATCGCCACGCGTTTTCTGCTGACCTTGCAGGAACGGAAATCCATGGTCAAGATCCTGTATTCCGAGTACACGACCTATCCCGAGAATATCAGGACGGTATATAATAAATTCGTTCAGGAGATGCGGACCACGCTGGCGGCCTACTTTGAAGGTCTGCAAAAACGGGGCGTACTTCGGAAAAATATTTCTCCCGCCATGACGGCCCGGATGTTCTTGTGGATCCTGTTCTCCTATTTCCGGTCCGAGGAGATCATGCAGTCCTCCGGTATGAAAAAAACCTCCATGAATAAACACGTCCGTGAGATGATCGACATCTTCATGTCCGGGACCGTGAACGACGTTCGGTAACAAAAGCACACACCAGGAGAGCGTTATGCGAAATAAACACGATTTCAGGCCGTGCCTCTCCCCCCTGGCCGCGCTGTCCGCGCTGTTGCTCTTTACCGCTCCCGGCTTTTCAGAAGAAGCCGCTCCGTTGGCGAGCGTACAGCAGCCTGAGCCGACGAGCGCCGCGGATCCCTGGCAGATCCTGCCGAGAGAGCTGATCACCCTCGACCGAAGCATCGGGATCGCGCTCAAAAAGAACCCGCAGATCGTGGCGGCGGCCGGTTCCATAGATATCAGCGAAAGCAGGGTCGGCGAGGCGCGGTCGAGCTACTATCCGCAGCTGTCCGCCCAGGGCGGGTACAGCAGGACCAGTCCGATGCACGGGGCCGCAACGCACCCTGACAACTATGACCTTTACACGGGAAGCGTGTCCGTCAGCCAGAACCTGATCGACTTCGGCAAGACGTCGTCCCAGATCAACATCTCGAAACTTAACCTCGCGGCGTCGCGCTTCGACCACACCACCATGTCGGACCAGATCATTTTTCATGTTAAACAGGCATACTACAATGTCCTGCAGGCCCGGCGCAGCCGCGAGGTGACTGCCGACATCGTTAAGCAGTTTCAGCAGCATCTCGATCAGGCAAAGGGCTTCTACGAGGTCGGCGCCAAGGCAAAGATCGACGTGACCAAGGCCGAGGTCGATCTGAGCAACGCCCGGCTGAACCTGATCAAGGCCGAGAACGCCGTGAAGCTTTCCTGGGTGGTCCTGAACAATGCCATGGGCATGCCTCAAGCGCCGGAGTATACGGTCGAGGACAACCTGGCGGTCCACAAGTTCGAGCTCGCCTTTGATGATGCGCTGAAACGCGCGTACGAGAACCGGCCCGACCTGAAAGCGCTGATCGCGAAACGCGAAGCGGCTCAGGAGGCCATCGGCCTTGCCCGCACCGGCTACTATCCCGTCCTGAACGGAAGCGCAACCTATGGCCGGTCCGGCCAGGACAAGGACCTTTCGCTTGACCATGGCTGGAGCGCCGGGGTGGTCCTGACCGTCCCCCTGTTTAATGGTTTCCTGACCTCGCACCAGGTCGCGGAAGCCAGATCAAACCTTTACGTGCTGAAGGCAAATGAAGAAACGCTGCGGCAACAGGTGCTGCTCGACATACAACAGTCCTACCTTGACCTGCGGCAGTCGAACGACAGCATCGCCACCGCGGAGCTCGCCGTGCGGCAGGCGAAGGAGAACCTGGACCTCGCGAACGGCCGGTATGCGGCGGGCGTCGGCAGCCCCATCGAGGTCACTGATGCGTTCGCGGCGTACAGCAATGCCCAGGCCTCGTATACGAATGCGCTCTACAGCTGCAAGATCGCGCAGGCGAGCATCGAGCAGGCCATGGGCGCGCGGTAAAGCACCGGCGTGATGCCTTCACCTTTAAAGTCCCCCCTCACCTTTATCCTCTCCCCCGAGGGGAGAGGGTAGGGTGAGGGGTTTTCATTCACCTTTGCAGCAAAGAGGAAAAGCATGAAGAAAAGCAATAACCCTGTTTGGTCCTGCACCGGACCGGTTTTCCTTATGGCACTCCTGGTTGCGGCCCTTGCACCGGCTTGCTCCAAGGCCAAACAGCCGCCGCCGAAGGTCGTGCCCGTGGTCGCCGAGCGCGCTGACAAAAAAAATATCCCCCTGCAGCTCAAGACCATCGGGAACGTCGAAGCTTTTAATGCGGTATCGATCAAGGCACTGGTCGGCGGGGCAGTGGAGGGCGTGTACTTTCGGGAAGGTCAGGATGTAAAAAAAGACTCGCTGCTGTTCAAGATAGACCCGGCTCCTTACGCGTCCGCCCTCCGGCAGGCTGAAGCGAACCTCGCGCGCGACGTGGCCCAGGCAAAGAATGCCGAGGAGCAGGCAAAGCGATACGCCATCCTGGTGCGGAAAGAGTATGTTGCCAAGGACCAGTACGACCAGCTTCGGGCCAACGCAGACGCTTTGGCAGCCGTGGTCGACGCGGACCGGGCCGCGGTCGAGAACAGCCGGCTCCAGCTTTCCTACTGCACGATCAAATCTCCCATCAACGGCCGCGCCGGCAGCGTGCTCGTGAACGCGGGCAACATCATCAAGGCGAACGACGTCCCGCTCACGACCATCAACCAGATCGTGCCGACCTATGTCACGTTCACCATGCCGGAACAAAACCTGGCGGACATAAAAAAATATACGGCCCGGGGCGAACTCCAGGTTGAGGCGATCATCCCCGGCGACGAAACACACCCCGTCCGGGGAGAACTCACGTTTATTGACAATGCCGTGGACAAAACAACAGGGACGATCAAACTGAAAGGGACGTTCAAGAACCTCGACCGGCGGCTCTGGCCCGGACAATTCGTGGACGTTATCCTGACGCTGACCACGGAACGGGACCGGGTCATCGTTCCGTCTCAGGCGGTACAAACAGGCCAGCAGGGCCAGTACGTCTATGTGATCAAGGATGACCTGACCGCCGAACCGCGGGTCGTGTCGCCCGGCAGGGCTTATCAGACCTGGACCATCATCGAGAAGGGCATGGCCGCGGGAGAAACAGTCGTGACCGACGGACAGCTCCGGCTGGCGCCGGGGGCGAAGGTTGAGATCAAAAATGGGAAGCAGAAAGAAACGAAGAATCCGAAAGCAAAAGCAGAGACGATAAAATAAGGATTTACCGCGGAGGGCGCAGAGGAAAGCGAAACAGCTGGAGCGGATCGGAAAAGTTTTTGTCAGTGTCCATCACAACAAATTCGCCCTGATCCGTGTCAAAGATGTTGCCGTCCTCTGCGCCCTCTGCGGTGAAAAGGTTTTTTATGAACATTTCCGAACTTTCCATACGCCGTCCGGTCATGACCACATTAGTCATGCTCTCGGTCCTGTTCCTGGGCGTCGCCGGGTACCGGCTCCTGCCGGTCTCTGACCTGCCGAACGTGGACTTTCCCACGATCCAGGTGAGCGCCAACGTGCCCGGTGCTTCCCCCGAGACCATGGCCTCTGCGGTGGCCACGCCGCTGGAGAAACAGTTCTCTACCATCGCGGGCATCGATTCCATGACCTCGGCCAATACCCAGGGAAGCACCCGCATCACGATCGTATTCGAACTCAGCAGAGACATCGACGCCGCGGCCCAGGACGTCCAGTCGGCCATTGCTTCCGCGGCGCGCCAGCTGCCGGAGGACATGCCGAGCCCGCCGTCGTTCCGCAAAGTGAATCCGGCTGATTCGCCCGTGCTCTATCTTGCGCTCAGTTCACCCACGCTGCCGCTCTCCGCAATTGACGATTACGCCCAGACCATCATTTCCCAGCGCATATCCATGGTAAGCGGCGTGGCCCAGGTCCAGGTCTACGGATCACAGAAGTACGCCGTTCGCGTTCAGCTCAATCCCCGCGCCCTAACAAGCAAAGGGCTCGGGATCGACGAAGTGGCCGAGGCCATCTCAAAATCGAACGTAAACCTTCCGACCGGTACGCTCAACGGCGCGAACCAGACGCTCACCATACGGTCCTCAGGCCAGCTCCTTGACGCACAGGCCTACCGGCCGGTCATCGTGGCGTACCGCGGCGGCGCGCCCGTGCGGCTCCAGGAGCTGGGCAACGTAATCGACAGCGTGGAAAACAACAAAGTCGCGAGCTGGTTCAAGGACACCCGGGCCATCGTCCTGGCCATCCAGCGCCAGCCCGGCACCAACACGGTCGCGGTGGTGGATGCCATCAAGAAGCTGCTGCCGACGTTCCGCGGTCAGATACCGGCCTCGGTGGACCTCGAGGTCCTGTTCGACCGGTCGGAATCAATTCGCAATTCAGTCCATGACGTGCAATTCACCCTGGTCCTGACGGTCTGCCTCGTCGTGCTCGTGATTTTCCTGTTCCTCCGGAACCTTTCGGCGACGATCATTCCGAGCCTGGCGCTGCCCATGTCCATTATTGGGACCTTTGCCGTCATGTATGTCCTGGACTTCAGCATGGACAACATGTCGCTCCTGGCGCTCACGCTCTCTGTCGGGTTTGTGGTCGACGACGCGATCGTGATGCTCGAAAATATCATCCGCCACATGGAAATGGGCGAGACCGTCATGGAGGCTGCGCTCAAGGGATCCAAGGAGATCGGGTTCACCATTCTATCCATGACCATCTCGCTTGTGGCGGTCTTCCTCCCCGTGTTCTTCATGAGCGGCATCATGGGACGGCTGCTGCATGAGTTCGCGGTCACCATCGGCGCCTCGATCCTGATCTCCGGTTTTGTCGCCCTGACGCTCATCCCCATGTTAACAAGCCGTTTCGTGCGTCCTCATGGAAAAGAACAGCACGGCAAACTGTACAAGGCGTCTGAACGGTTTTTTACCGGCATGCTGAATTTTTATGAACGGACCCTGACCTCCGTGCTCCAGCACCGTCTGGCCACGATGCTCGTCTCCGGGGTCCTTCTCCTTGCAACAGGGTTCCTGTTCTGGTATATGCCGCAGGGCTTTCTTCCGAGCGAGGACACGGGTCAGCTGGTCATTGTTACGGAAACAGCGCAGGGTACTTCCTTTGAATCGATGAAACAGCATCAACTATCTGTGGCAGCCATCGTGCTCAAAGACCCGAACGTGGATGCTTTTATGTCGAGCGTTGGATCCGGAGGCGCCAGTGCTTCTGCAAATCAGGGACGTCTCTTTATCCGGCTCAAACCACGGTCCGAGCGTAAGCCACATGTGGACCAGGTGATCCAGCAGCTCAGACCCAAGCTCTCGCAGGTCCCCGGGGTCCTGACGTTCATGCAAAATCCACCCCCTATCCGGATCGGCGGGACCATAACCAAGAGTCTCTACCAGATCACGATCCAGAGCCCGGACATGAACGAGCTTTACGAAAATGCGCCCAGGCTTGAGGCGAAGATGCGCGAATTGCCGATCTTGCAGGATGTTACCAGCGACCTGCTGATCAAAAACCCCCAGGTGAATGTGGAGCTCGACCGCAACAAGGCATCGGCCCTCGGCATCTCGGCCACCCAGCTGGAAACAGCGCTTCAGGCTGCGTACAGCCAGCAGCAGATAACGACCATTTACGCCCCGAACAACCAATACCGTGTTCTGATGGAACTGCAGCCGGAATATCAGCAGGATCCGACTTCGCTCTCCATGCTCTATATCCGCTCATCAGGCAACCAGCTGGTCCCGCTCCGGACCGTGTCAAAGCTCACCCAGAGCCTGGGACCGCTTTCCGTGAACCACCTGGGCCAGCTGCCGGCGGTCACGCTCTCGTTCAACACTCGTCCCGACGTATCTCTCGGGACCGCTGTGGACGCGGTGAACAAGATCGCCCGGGACACGCTCCCGGCCTCGGTCACGACCAGCTTCCAGGGCACGGCACAGGCGTTCCAGTCGTCCATGCAGGGGCTCGGCATGCTGCTGCTCGCAGCGACTCTCGTCATCTATATCGTCCTCGGCATCCTGTATGAGAGCTTCATCCATCCGCTCACGATCCTTTCGGCGCTGCCTTTCGCCGGTTTCGGCGCGCTGGTGACACTCCTTATCTTCGGGTCGGACCTGAATGTCTATGCCTTCGTGGGTGTGATCCTGCTCGTCGGGCTCGTGAAAAAGAACGGCATCATGATGATCGACTTTGCCCTCGATGCGCAGCGCAGGGATGCGGCAACGCCCCACGATGCGATTTTTAAGGCCTGCATGATCCGGTTTCGTCCCATCATGATGACCACCATGGCCGCATTATTGGGAACGCTTCCCATCGCTCTCGGCTTCGGCGCGGGAGCTGAATCCCGCCGTCCTCTCGGCCTTGCCGTGGTCGGCGGCCTGCTCTTCTCGCAGACGATCACCCTCTACGTCACGCCAGTCGTGTATCTGTACATGGACCAGCTCCAGCGAAAACTTAACACCTTGCATATATTCCAGGCGCGCAAAAAAGCGAGCAGCTATGAATAATTCTTCGACACTGATAGTATCCGACAAAGGCTATGATAAATCATGATCCTTCATTAGTATTTATCCGCCCTTATCCGTGTCAAAGAGGTGTGTCTGATCTCGTTTGGTTCCGGTTTGTCCAAGTTAGGAATTAAGGGTCTTCTCCGTGTCGATAACATGATTTTGAGACCTTTTACAGCGGCGGCAACATGCACGTTAGGATTTTCAAACGGAGATACTCTTCATCTCGT
>JAYTJE010000035.1:0-5832 GCA_043731355.1 Nitrospirota bacterium | reverse complement strand
GTCCGGCGAGTAACTCGAAAATCGTCTGCAAGCGAATCCGCATTGGCATGATCGCCCCGGTTGATTTTGTTCAGGATCTTCATCATTGTTTCGAATTTGTATGACAGTGCCATAGAAGCCCCCTGAATCATATAAGCGCATTTGGAACCAATGGTCAAGACAATTATACGAAAATGTTTTTAAAACCCTCCGACAGACTGGTGTCGGAATGAGTGCTTTATAGTTCAAGCATATAAACAGGAAAGGAGTACATTTCATGCCATTTGGTAAAGAACTCATGGCTGTAGGATCCAACCGACGAAAAAGGTTTCCCTTTCACAGAAGAAAGAATCATTTCCATACTTCACCTGTTGAAGAGCGTGAAAGCGTCATCTATTACCTCTCCAACCTGATCGACTCACGCGAAATTAATACCAGTCCGAATGACGTGTTTACCGCATGCCTGGGAGTGGTCGGTGACAAACGCGCCTACGAAATGCTGAAACCGCTCTATCCAAAGCGGCTTGACCCCTCTGATAGCCGGGACATGTCCGAATGGGGAAGTGCGAAGCTCGACTTGGAAGAGCAGCTCAGTGTCGTGAACGATATTTTTCGGAAGGAGTTAGACAGTATTTCTAAACACCTTACGGGCCGAAAAGATCCTGAGCTTACGACACGTCTTTTGTCCGTCGCCGAGGTTTTCAACCTGAGCGTGGAGGAGCTGGCAATTCTGGAATTGTTCTACATCCTGGAGGCGAACAGCGCCGCGGAAATACTCAAGTCGTCTCCGTTTGATATGACAGAGTTTCAAACCCTTCAGTCAACTGGCCATAAAATCCTTGGCCTGGACAGGCGGAAGTTTTTGCAGGCTATCAAGGAGGGCTGCCTCTTTAACGCTCAGTTGCTCGACTTCGATGACGGATCCATACAGGTCAACCCGGGCATCCGCAAGTACCTTGTCGGGCTTGGGGACAGAAAACTCTCAAATACCTTTTTTGACAGGAACCTTGCCACGCACCTGAAGCTGCCTGATTTCAGCATTCCCCAGCCTGAGCTCCAGGTAGTGAAGGCGCTCCTCCGGAACCGGAAGGGATGCAATATCCTTTTTTACGGTCGCCCCGGAACCGGCAAGACCTCTCTTGCCGCCTGCCTGGCAAAAGAGCTGGGGTTGGATCTTTACCAGGTGAAGGCATCTGACGACGAACATACTTCTAATTTTCGGGCTCAGGCAATCTATGCCACCATGAACGCGGCACAGGGAAGAAAAAGCGTAGTCCTCGTGGATGAGGCCGACGACTTGCTGAACACGCAGGTGGATTTCAAGACCTACGGCTCGTCAACCAAAGGTTGGTTGAACAACATACTCGATTCCAACAACCAGAAGGTCATCTGGATCACGAACCACAGTAAGCGCATCGACTCTTCAAGCATGCGACGGTTCGCTTTTTCCCTGGAATTCGAAAAGCTGACCAACAAACACCGAATGACTGTTCTTACCTATGAACTGAAAAAGCACGGCTTCGCCGGGTTTTTCACCACTGATGAGATGAAGGACCTCTGCAAACGATTCACCGTCGATGCCAGCGGCATTGTCCATGCCGTGAACGTCCTGAAGATCAAAAAGGGCATGAAGAAGGAAAATGTCATGGCATTGTTCGAGTCTGTGCTTAAAAATCACGAGAAAGCCACGACCGGCAAAGAATCGTTCCGAAAGCCGAAGGAGCTCAAACAGTATTCCCTGGAAGGTCTGAACACCTCCCGCGACCTCGGCCAGATCGTTTCGTTGGTCAAAGAGTTCGGCGATGCGCCTGCCAAGACCGGTCCCCAATCAATAACGCTCCTGCTCTATGGACCTCCCGGCGCCGGCAAGAGCGAGTTTGTGCATTACCTGGGCAAGGAACTTGGGAAAGAGGTCCTGCTGAAACATGCCAGCGATATTCAGGACCCTTTTGTGGGTATGACCGAGAAGAATATCGCCCGGGCCTTCCATGAGGCGCAGCAGGAGAAAAGCATCCTTTTCTTTGACGAGGCCGATACGTTCCTGTTTCCCCGAAAGGACGCCATGCGTTCATGGGAGAAAAGTTTCACGAACGAAATCCTGGCCCAGTTGGACGGCTTTTCCGGCATTGCGGTGTTTGCCACGAACGACATCGAAGGCCTGGACCATGCGGCCATCAGAAGGTTAAAATTCAAGGTGCGGTTCTCGGCGCTCACTCCGGAAGGGAATCTGCACTTCTACCGAACCATGCTGCTGCCGATGGTCCCGGTTGCCGATGCCCTCACAACAGACCATATCCAGCAGGTCAAAGACCTTCGGAACCTGACACCCGGCGACTATGCCGTGGTCAGGGACCAGTTCTCTTTTAGCAGCACGAGCAAACCGGAGCATCAGGGGCTGATCAATGCCTTGCGGTTTGAGGTTGAGCACAAGAAGGCGTCGAAGACGGTGGGGTTCTAGCGGCGTAAGTCCGAAAGAAAGCGATCAAAAGGAGGTTTAAATGAAATGTTTTAACCACCATCAAATTGAAGCCGTGGGAATCTGCATAAAATGCAATAAGGGGCTTTGCCCGGAGTGCGCCGAGGATACAGAGACAGGACTTTACTGTAAAGGAAAATGCGAGGAACCGAAACGAAGTAAAATTCAACAAAAAGGGAGGCGGGCGCTTTTGTTCGCCATATTTGGGATTGTCTATATCCTCTTGGCGTATCCATACGGAGATGAAGCGCTAAAAGCCAGGCATATCTATTTTGCCGCTGCTGTGGCGTTTTTCTTCATGTCAATCGAATCGTTTTGTTCCTGGATAAAATTACAAATCAATGCGTTCGTGGCAAAATTAAAGCGTGGGAATATGGTTAGCTAAATTTACTTTTCCCCGCCTTTGTTCTTAAAATCAAATAAAAAAAGGCGGCCGGGTGGCCGCCTTCTCATACAAAACGCTGACGTTATATCCTCACAAATGCGTCCTTCGGAGCATTGCAGACCGGGCAGGCCCAGTCATCGGGCAGGTCTTCGAACTTCGTTCCTTCTTTCGCATCATCGTAGATATAGCCGCATACGGTGCATCGCCACATGGTCGCCTCCTTTAAATTATCTTACGCGGGAAGTGCGGCCAGCCAGAGTAATCGCACTTCCCTTCTTTAGCGTATTGTAGCATACCCTCTTTACGCTCGCCACCGGCTCAGGGCTTGCATCCGGAGGAGACATTGCCATTGAACTGCTTATGATACTCGATGGTCTTCTCGGCAAACTGCTTCCCGAACTCAAAGCATTTTTTTTCGTCATCGGGACTCGGCCGGTAGAGGACCTCGACCCCTGGTTCGACTGTTTCCAGCCCCATCTTTTTAAAGGCCTCGTATACTTCCTTCACCGCCCCACCACCCCAGCCAAAGCTCCCGAAGGCTCCAGCAAGCCGGTTCTTCGGGCGAAGCCCCCGAAGGTGCGCCAGGAATTCAGCAACACTCGGGAACATAATGTTATTGAGCGTCGGTGTGCCTACCAGCATGGCCCGCGACTCCCAGATCCGCTTGATCGCCGCGCTCATGGGAGTGGCCCGGAGCTTGATCACCTCCACATCGACGCCTGCCGACTTGATCCCCTCCATGAGCGGGATGGTCATGTGCTCGGTGCTGTGCCACATGGTGTCATAGACGATTACGACACTGAGGTCGGCTTTGTCGTTCGCCATGTCAAGGTACATCCGCAGGATCTTGTTCGGATCTTTTCTCCAGATAATGCCGTGGTCCGGCGCGATCATATCAATGACAAGTCCCAACTTTTGCACTTCAGCGAGTTTGGCTTTGATCAGCGCGCCGAACGGCATCAGGATATTGGCGTAGTAGTCGCGGACCGCGTGTTCGAGCGCCCCCACTGAATATTGATCGCAATATTCATCGTCGAAGCGCGCGGACGACGCGATATGCTGCCCGAAGGCGTCCTGGCTGATCAGCAGTTTGTCTTCGGCGACATAGCTCATCATGGAATCGGGCCAGTGCAGCATCGGCGTTTCAAGGAACGTTATGGTTTTCGTTCCCGTGTTCAGAGTCTGGCCGGTTTTGACAATCCTAAACTTCCATTTCGAGGTGTCGAAAAACCGGTCCAACCCTTTTTTCCCGCGCTCGGTGATATGGATCAGGGCGTTCGGCGCCAGAGCCATGATCCGGTCGAGGCTGGTCACGTGGTCGTTTTCAATGTGGTTGATGACCACATTTTCTATTGCCGCCGGGTCCACGAGGCTTCGGATATTCTCCAGCGTATACCCGGAAAAATCATGTTTGACCGTGTCAACGAGCGTCACCTGTTTATCGAGAATAAGATAATTATTGTACGACGTTCCGTGCGGCGTTACGTAGCCGTGAAAATCGCGGACCGCCCAATCAACAGCGCCTGTCCAGTATATCTTCGGTTTTATTTCTACTGCGCCCATGGGGAATCTCCTGTCGTCATTGGTAAGTACCCTCACGTGTGCGACGTTCTTTTTGATTTGCGGCATGCCTGGCATATCCCGTAGAACTCGATGTGCTTCCCGAGAACGGCAAAGTTCCGCGCAACTTCCCGGGGCAGCTCAACGGGAATTTCCTGGGGCACATCGACCACCTTTTTGCAGGATACGCAAATAATATGGTTATGAGCGCCGGTATTCGGGTCATAGCGCTTTCGCGAAGAATCTATGGTAATTTCCCGGAGCGCTCCTGCCTTGGAGAGCGTATTGAGCGTGTTGTATACCGTGGCAAAGGAGAGGGTCCGTTCTTTCCCCGCAAGTGCGTTAAAAATATCGTCCGCGGAAGGATGTGACGTGTTTCCCTCCAGATAGGCGAGAATGGCAAGCCGCTGCGGGGTGCGTTTAAACCCCTTTTCAAACTCTATTTTAACAGGCTGCTTCATATCGTAATTTAGAATAAGTATAAATAAACTGGAGGGTCCTGTCAAGCGATTTATGGGAACGCGAAATGAAAAGGCAGGCCCCTTTCGGGGACTGCCTTGGGTGTTTTAAGCTGTTGCTAACGGCGTTCTTACTTCTCCGCGTGCTTCTCCGCCACCTGAATGCGGATCATGGCGCGAAGCAGCTCAATACGCGCTTTCTCATAATCCTTCTGCTCCAGCTGTCCGCCGAGCGCCTTTTCCGCGCGCTCCTTCTCCAGCCTGGCTTCTCCAAGGTTGATATCCATTGCCCGGTCCGCGCCTTCCGCCAGGATAATCACCCGATTGGGCCCTACCTCCGCGTAGCCCCAATCCACGGCAAGGTAATGCCATTGATCGCCTTCACGATACGAAAGCTCTCCGACCGTAAGCGTGGTCAGGAACGGCGTATGACCGGGAAGAACGCCGAACTCGCCTTCGCTGCCGGGCGCAATCACTTCGTCCACTCGCTCCGAACGCACAACCTGGCGGCTCGGCGCAACGACCTCAAGAAGCATTTTTCCTTTTTCAGCGACCATGTTCTTTTTCCAATCCTCGCCACGCGTGGGTAATGGGCTTGGTGAATTAGTTGTCACGTTCAACGGCCCTCGGACCGATTACCGTTTGTAGCCGAGTTTCTCCGCCTTCTCGAACACTTCCTCAATGGGGCCGACCATGTAGAACGCCTGCTCGGGCATATCGTCCATCTTGCCGTCAACGATCTCCTTGAAGCCCTTGATGGTCTCCTTGAGCGGAACGTACTTGCCCGGCGTACCGGTAAAGGCTTCGGCCACCTGGAACGGCTGCGACAGGAAGCGCTGGATCTTTCTCGCCCTGGACACGGAGAGCTTGTCCTCGTCCGAGAGTTCATCCATGCCGAGGATCGCGATAATGTCCTGGAGTTCCTTATAGCGCTGGAGTACGAGCTGCACTCTTTGCGCAACAGCGTAATGTTC
>JAYTJE010000034.1:0-5072 GCA_043731355.1 Nitrospirota bacterium | reverse complement strand
TTGATAGGCTGGGCGTGTAAGGGTGGTAACATCCTAAGCTAACCAGTACTAATAGGTCGTGAGGCTTAATCACTAATTTTTTGCTTCTGACAGATTCGGCTTTTCGAAGTAATTCTTGCATATTCAGTGTCAATGCCGCGCTAAGCGCGGAATTCAAAAAATCAAGATTTAATATTCAAAAATTTTTGAATCTTGAATATTGAATTTTAAATGTGTCATAAAGTTTCTCGGTGGTTATACCGGAGAGGTCACACCCGTTCCCATCCCGAACACGGAAGTTAAGCTCTCCAGGGCCGATGATACTATGACCGCGAGGTCATGGGAAAGTAGGACGTCGCCGGGAATATTTTTTGTAACCCATCATCACACGATGATGGGTTTTTTTGTTTAAAGCAAATCAGCGATGAAGTTCGAGCATCCCTCACACAATATCCGCCATCCTTTTGTCTTCCTGCTCAGCTATTAATCATGTGCCGCTAATTTGAACAATATCATACGCGCGCAGGAAAAAGCATGTCGTTCAAAATCAATATGTTGAGACGCATCATTTTTTGGTACAGGTCTTGCTTATAAATTGCTCACGTGAACAATAAGCAAGCAAAGGATGTGCATCAATAGATCTGGTGAAATATATGCAGGAGGATTTGTTGTGAAGATGACGCTCAGAGGAAAACACACGATATTGTTGCTCGTCCTGGCGGTGCCTGCGCTGGCCGGTTTCCCCTCTTTCGCACAGGCCGCAGAGGCGGCGGCTGCGCTAAAGGTTGACACCGGCGACACAGCCTGGATACTGATGTCCACGGCGTTAGTCATGCTCATGACGCCGGGTCTGGCGCTGTTCTATGGGGGCATGGTCAGAAGGAAGAATGTGCTCGGCACTATCATGCACAGTTTCGTCGCCATAGCGCTCGTGAGCGTTCAATGGATCATCCTCGGGTACTCGCTCGCGTTCGGGCCCGATATCAAGGGATTGATCGGCAATCTCGACTGGATCGGATTGAACGGAGTCGGTCTTTTGCCGAATAGTGACTATGCTCCGACCGTCCCGCATATGGCATTCATGATCTACCAGGCAATGTTCGCGGTGATCACGCCGGCGCTCATCAGCGGCGCATTTGCCGAACGCATGAAGTTCTCCGCTTTTATTGTTTTTACTCTCCTCTGGACCACCATCGTGTACGATCCGGTGGCGCACTGGGTCTGGGGCATGGGCGGCTGGATGAAGGGCTTGGGTGTGCTTGATTTTGCCGGAGGCATCGTGGTCCATGCGACCTCGGGCTTCTCGGCCCTTGCAGCGGCACTCTATATCGGCAAACGCAAAGGGTTCCTGCATGAACATATGCCCCCGCACGATCTTCCGATGACGGTGCTCGGCGCGGGGCTTCTGTGGTTCGGGTGGTTCGGGTTCAACGCCGGAAGCGCGCTCTCCTCGGGCGGCTTAGCCACCATGGCCTTTGTCACGACCCATACGGCGGCTGTTTCGGCCACGCTTACCTGGGTTTTTGTTGAATGGTATCACCGGGGCAAACCGACCATGTTCGGAGCGGCCACCGGCGCGATAGCCGGACTCGCTACGATCACCCCGGCAGCCGGGTTCGTCGGCCCCATGCCTGCCCTGTTCATCGGTATCGTTGCCGCGTTGTTGTGCTACACGGCGCTGAATGCAAAAACGAAGTTCGGGTATGATGACTCGCTCGATGCATTCGGGGTCCACGGCGTCGGTGGAACGGCCGGCACCATCCTGGCAGGCGTCTTTGCTTCGGTCGCCATCAATGCGGCTGGCGCGAACGGCCTGCTCTTTGGCAATCCCCGGCAGCTGGCGGTTCAGGTCGGGTCCGTGGCAGTGGTCGCGGTCTATTCCTTTGTGGTGAGCCTGGGGCTCTTCAAGCTGATCGATCTGGTGATGGGAGTTCGGGTTGACCGCGATCAGGAAACAGAAGGGCTTGATATTAGCCAGCATGGGGAGAACGGGTATACGTTGTAATGAGGTAAGGCAGGTTGACAGACTGAAGGCTGAAGGTTAAGTACGTGGCTACTTTTGCAGAATCACCTTCAGTCTTCAGCCGAGACACCTGAGTTGTTTAAAAAGCCCATCAAATACTGATGGGCTTTTTTGTTTTCAATGCACGTCAACCGGCGGTCCGCCGGGACCGGGCGCTTTTTGCCACTTCATAAGAAATACCAGCGGCAGGACGGAAAGGATCAGGAGGCAAATGATGAGGAATGCGTCGGTGAATGCAAGGGTCATGGACTGCCGGACCAGCTCCCGGTACATCATGCCGTCGACTCCGGTTGCAGGAAGGCCTTTTGCAGCGAGCATTCCCGCTGCGTGGTCGTGATAGATCTGGTAGGAGGGGTCAAAGGGAGACAAGTGCTCCACCAGGCGGGTTTGATGAAACTGCGCCCTGCGCGAGAGGATGGTTGTGGTAAAAGCGATGCCCACACTGCCTCCCAGGTTCCGGAGCAGGTTGTACAGGGAGCTTGCCTCGGTCATGTGCTCTTTCGGGATGTGCGAAAGCGTCATGGTGGTGAGCGGAATGAAGGTCATGCCCATGCCGAAACCCAGGAACACGCGCGGCCAGACAAAGGTCCAGAAGTCGGTCGTGAGATTGAAGCGGGACATCATATAGGTGCTTACGGCGCAGACGCAGATGCCCACGACGAGGAAGCGCTTGGGATTCACCTTGCCGATGAACTTGCCCACGATGGGCATGGCGAGCATGGTGGCGATGCCGCCGGGGCCGAGCACGAGCCCGGCATAGAACGAGGTGTAGCCCATCATCATCTGCAGGTAGATGGGCAGGAGCACGATGCTGCCGAAGAGATTCAGGAACACGAAGAACATCACGGTGGCGCCGCTGGTGAACGTGCGGTCTTTGAACAGCTTCAGGTTCACGATAGGCTGCTCTGAATAATATTCGTTGATCAACAGTAGGATGAGCGAAACAAAGGAGATGACCCCGAGGCTGAGAATCAGGTTGGAGCTGAACCAGTCCTCGTTCTCGCCCTTGTCGAGCATGAACTGGAGCGCGCCGAGTCCTACGGAAAGGAACAAGAGCCCCCAGTAGTCGATCTTCATCTTCTGGCGCTGCATGTAGGAAGGGTCCTCGATGACGAGGACGTTCAGGATGATAGCGAAGATCCCGATGGGAATGTTGATATAGAAGATCCATCGCCAGGACATGGTATCGGTGATCCATCCGCCCAGCAGGGGACCGACGATGGGGCCGAGCATCGCGCCCATTCCGAAGATGGCCATGGCCAGTCCGTGTTTTTCCCGGGGGAACGATTCGAGCAGGATAGACTGGCTGATGGGAACGAGCCCGCCGCCCGCGAGCCCCTGGATCACGCGGAAGAAAATGAGGCTGTTCAGGCTCCAGGCGGAACCGCACATGAACGAAGCGAAGGTGAACAGGGCGATGGACGCGATCTGGTAGTTTTTCCTGCCGATGAGCTTGGCAAGCCAGCCCGCCATGGGGATCACGATGGCGTTCGAGACGAGGTAGGCCGTAATGGTCCAGGTGGCCTCATCGTACCCTGCCGAGAGCGAACCTCGAATGTGATCGAGCGAGACATTCACGATAGAAGTGTCGATGATCTCGATCAGCGTCGGCAGCATGACCGTGAATGCGATCAGGCCAAGGCTCTTTGTTCTGTGCTGCACGGTCATTTTGCGAGCACCGTGGGCTCCACGGACATGCCTACTTTCAGCAGATGGTCCTTGTCCGCGTCTTTTTCAAGCACGATCTTGACCGGGACCCGCTGGACCACCTTCACGTAGTTGCCGGTCGCGTTCTCCGCGGGAAAAAGCGAAAAAGAAACACCCGTGCCGGCCATGATGCTGTCCACCGTGCCTTTTAATGTCTTGCCGGGATAGGCATCCACCTTGATCCGCACTTCCTGGCCCGGCCGGATGCGCGCCAGTTCGGTTTCCTTGTAATTGGCAACGATGTGGATGTCGTCGAGCTCCACGATCGCCATCAGTGGCTGTCCTACCTGTACCTGGTTTCCGGTCTGGACGGATTTTCGCGTGACATAGCCGTTCGACGGCGCAAAAATGGTCGTATAGTCCTGGTTGAGTTTGGCCTGCCGCAGTTGCTCGTTTGCGAGTTTTACCTGCGCAGCGGCGATCTCCTGGTTCGAAACGGCCTTATCGTACCGGTCGGCCGAGTTGACATCCTGGTCGAAAAGCGACTTTGCGCGCTTCAGTTCCCTTTCCGCCTGGCGAAGGTTCGCCCGCTGGAGTTCAAGGTTTGCGTGGGAAGCCTCAAGGCGGGACCGGTAGTCCATGGGATCCAACTCGACCAGCACATCGCCCTGCTTCACCCGCTGATTGTCGGCGACGAGGACGGCCTTGACACTTCCCCCGACCCTGGCCGCGATAGTGTGGATGTTGCCTTCGATAAAGGCATCGTCTGTGGAAATGTGAGTCTTGTTGTAAGCGTTGATGAAGTATCCAACGATCAGTCCGACCGTGACGACCGCACCCACGATCATGAAGGCTTTTTTCTTTTTCTGCCCGTTGTTGGACGGTGCTTGTTCAGCCATGTTTTTAGCTCCCTGAAGTGAAAAATTACAAATATCAGATCTTTAACGACCGGTAAAAACTAAAAAGTCATGGCCTGCGAACCTCTTGAGGATGTGGGCGTCAATATAGAGCTGATCGTCGGCAAGAGAGAACACTTTTTCGCTGCCGTCCGGCAGGGTAAACCGGGCGACGAACTTCTGATCGCCCGTCGGCTCAACTTTCACGACTGCCGCAAGTTCTTCCATGATCAATGCGTGGTATCCCTGAATGGCAATGCTTATGGTGCCGAACAGCGCGGACAACGAGATCATCAGCAGCGCGACGAGGAATTGAAAGGCTGAGCCGATAAACTTTTTCTTTCTCACGGCTGAAATGGTCAAGATAAGAAAGATCAGGCCGAGAAGCGCAAACAGCATGGATTTTGGGGATATTTTGGGGACGAGATTTTGGGGACATACTATAACGCTCCTGTCAAGTGACAGTTTAGTTTTTATAATTTTCAATCAGATAGTTTTCGGCGTCAGCTGAAGACGCAGTTCTCCTT
>JAYTJE010000033.1:0-7718 GCA_043731355.1 Nitrospirota bacterium | reverse complement strand
TTGATGAACTCGTAAAAAGTCGAGAACCTCTCAATTTGTCATTCTGAGCGAAGCGAAGAATCTCGCTTTATCAATACGATGAGAGACCCCTCATTTCGTTCGGAGAGACACTTACAGACTTTTTACGAGAGCATCATTATTGCTTGTTTCGAGAACTCGCTGTTTGTTATCGAGATAGCAGGAGGTTTATTTTTTGTAAAACCCCTGAAATCGTTTTGATAGACAAAGCGCAGATAAACTCCGCGTTTCTTGTTCGCCAATCCAAACTTTTCACTTGATCTGACAAAATCGCCCCGGTCACGGATTGATCGGAAGGGATGACAACTTCAAACGGATAGCCTTTGACTTGATTGGTGATGGGGCACAGAAGGGCCAACCCTACTTTATCGTTATAGGGCTGCGGCGAGAGAATCACCGCCGGACGGCGACCTGATTGTTCGTGGCCTGCTTGAGGGTCCAAGGAAATCCAAACCACATCCCCACGTTTGGGTACATAGGGTTTTGGGTCTACCATGCTTCCATCCCGACGGCAGAACCGCTGTCAACCTCGTGATGAAGATTATCTGCGGTTACTTGCGCCAAGAGTTTCTTAAGGGTTACGCTGGGTTTTTCAATGGGAACGACAATAAGTTTCCCATTGGCCAGAGATACATCAACGGATGCGTCATTCAGCAGACCAACTTCAGTCGCAAAGGACTTTGGAATTCGTAACGCAAGACTGTTACCCCATTTCTGAACACGAGTTTTCATGATTTGGCCTCCTCAAATGTATCTACATTGAAGATACACCGTTCTGCCGCAAGCGTCAAGATATTTTACAGGTTCTGAAACCAGTTTTTATCAATACTTATTCGCTCTACCATTTCTTTTATTAAGCCAAGAGAGAACACAGGGGACGTTGATACGTGACGAACATTCATCCAAAACCATCACGTGGATTCCCTTCTATCAATTAAGCGCGAAATACTGGATGCGGCCACTCCCAGATGACGAGCCATTTCAGCGGAAGATAAACCGAGTTCCGTCCTGCCCCGAGAAGCAATGGCGGCCCGTAAGCTGCTCACCGCTCTCCTGCGCACCCCATTCATCACTTCCACTGGACTGATACCCGTCTTTTTGCATTCTTCGTCGATGATTTTTTGGATGGTCTTCCCGGATCGTTTCAGCTTGAGCTGCCGGATTTGTCGATCCTCTGTCTCCTTGAGTATGGCATGGACAAAATCGCCGCTCCCCAGGATCCGCTCGTCCCCCTCCTCCTTTTTTCCCGACCGGTGTCTGGCTATAACCTGGGACCATCCGCCAAGGCTGCGGATAAGCCCGCCGCCGGTCAACTCCGGCTGGCGTCCAAGAGCGACCCCTTCCCGCATGAACTTCCGATACCCGGCAAGACCTTTTCGCCTGGCGCTCCCAAACTGCAAAAGAACATAAGCCGCGTCCGTCCACGGATGTTTGGCTTTCCCGATGATCGTCCGGTGGCCGCAGAATGGGTAGCGGTCAAGTTCTTCGATGGTCTTTACGATGTTCGCGCGAAGGGGATTCAGGTGTATGTAGCGGACCAAGGCAAGAAGATAGTTGTCTTCGTCGCAGAGGATGGATTTATAGCGGTTCTCGAATAAATGTCCGCTGCGCTTGTGACGGCGATTGTAGTACTGGGCATACCAGGTAAGCTGTTTTCGCATGACGGTGGAGATGCCGTGCTTACCGCTCTTAAAAAGAATATGCACATGGTTGTCCATGAGGGCCCAGGCATAGACGGAACATTGTCCCTCTATTACATTCTGTCCGAGGCGTTCCAGAAAGCGCGACTTGTCCTCATTGTCGTCGAATATGTTGGCTTTGTTGATTCCCCGCACCATGATATGGTGCAAAGCTCCCGGTACATCCAGTCTGGCTTGGCGTGGCATGGGATGATTGTATTGAAAAGCTGATGACGTGTCAAGCTAATAGTTGTCCAGGTATCAACGTCCCCGATGCTTTTTCACCCCGCTCATATCTTCCTGAGCACCCCCACCACCTTGCCGAGCACCCGCAGATCGCCCCGCTCGACATAGATCGGCCGCATGGTGCGGTTTTCGGGCTGCAGGCGCACACGGTTCTTTTCCAGGAAGAACCGCTTGACCGTGGCCTCGCCATCGACCAGAGCGACCACAATTTCGCCGTCGCGCGCCACATTCTGCGAATGAACGATGATACTGTCGCCATCGACGATATGGGAGTCCACCATGCTGTCGCCCTTCACTTTCAGAGCGAAGATCCCCTGCGGCGACCTGAGCTTGAAGAGCGCGAGATCGACCTTGAGCTCCCCTTCCCGATGCTCGGGCGAGAGCACCGGCATACCGGCAGCGACCCGGCCGAGCAGGGGTATGGAAGCCATGGGCCGCTCTTCCGTCGTCAGGCGGATCCCGTGGGACTTCCCTCGCTCGCGCGTGATCAAACCGCCCCGTTCCAGCGCCGCCAGATGGCGGTCCACCCCGTTCGTGGAGCTGATGCCGAACTGCGCGCCGAGCTCGCGCATGGTCGGCGGAATGCCGCGCCTGTCAATGGCCGACTTGATGAATTCATAAATTTCCCGCTGCCGTTCGCTTATAGTAGTGGCCATGACAACTCCTTTATATTTCTGATCGTTTTTACCCTGACTCCTGACTACTGGACCCTGGACCCCGCCCTCCGCATTCCGCAATTCTAATATTGCCTGTCCCCCGCCGGCCTCCAGGCCGGTGAAATGACCCGCTCGTGGATGGCGCGTTCAGCCAGTGTGCCCCAGGTGACGGCATAGTGTCCGTAGCGGTCGTTGATATCGTCCATGGCCTCGGCAATGAATCCCCGTTTTCGCTCTTCGTCGAACAACGGCAGCTGAGCGGCATTTCGGTCAAGACCCGACATGCTGACGCCCACCAGCCTTACGGCCTGATGCAGGGGCAGTTCCCGCAGCAGGCCCACGGCGGCCGCGTAAATATCCAATCCGTGATTGACCGTGTGCCGCAGCCGCCGCTGCTTTGAGAACGTGTGGAAATCGGTATACCGGATGGTCAGGGTCACGGTCCTGCCGCGATACCTGCCCCGCCGGAGCCGCTGGCCTACTTTTTCGGAAAGCTGCAGCAGATGGCGTTCAAGCGTCATCCGGTCCGCGCAGTCCTCTTCGAGCGTCATGCTGTGGCCCATGGACCTGCTTGCTTCGGCCTCCCGCACGACAGCCGGCACGACCGGGTCGTCGTCGATCCCGCGGGCCATATCGCTGAGGCGCTCGCCCAGAATGCCGAACCGCGCCGTCAGCATACGGAGCGAAGCAGAACCCAGTTCCCCGCAGGTCTGGATCCCCATGGATGCAAGCTGTTTCGTCAGGCTGGGGCCGATGCCGCAGAGCTGCTGCACCGGCAGGTCTTCCAGCACATCGGCCACGAAGTCGGGAGTGATCAGCACCAGGCCGTCGGGCTTCTGGAGGTCGCTCCCCAGCTTTGCCAGGAGCTTGTTCGGCGCAACGCCGATGGAACAGAGAAGCCCCATCCGTTCCCAGATCCGTTCCTTGATCAGAAGAGCGATCCGCACCGGGTCTCCGAAGAGCGCCTCGCACCCGGTCACATCAAGGAACGCCTCGTCAATGGAGAAGAGTTCGACCACGGGCGTAAATTCGCTCCAGATGCCGATCAGCTGCTCACAGGCCGCGGAATACTTCGCGGAATCGGCGATCGCCATGACGATCTCGGGACAGGCCTTCTTCGCCTCTCCATAGGTCATGCCCGTCTTCACCCCGAAAGCGCGCGCCTCGTAAGAAGGAGACAGGACCACGCCCCGGTGCTTCGACCCGATCACCGCCATGGGCCGGTCCCGGAGCGCGGGATTCGCCCGCTGCTCCACGGAGGCAAAAAAGGCGTTCATATCGACATGCAGGATGGACCGGATTTCGGACCTCGTCTGTGACCATTGCTGATTGCGGACATCGCGGTCAGTGGCCCTTGAGGATGGATCACAAAGCGTGGAAGACACTATGGCGTTCTCCTTTCAACCGTATGCCCTTTTCTTTACCGGGCATAACGTCATGAGAGGATTATAGTGAACACTTGTTCACCTGTCAAGCCTTTTTTTCTGAAATCAGACCGGGGATAGTTACCCGGTAACACGCTAAAACCTTCGTATTTTCGATAGATGCATTGACAGACCGCGAGCGCTTTGATAGAGTTTACCAACAGCTTCTTATTCAGCATTTTCCATGGACAGATCGAGGCGCTACCCCATGCAGCAAAGCGAAAAATTCCTTCAGGCCATCATTGAAACGGAGCCGGACTGCATCAAACTGCTTTCGCAGGACGGCGCGCTTCTGATGATGAACCGCGCGGGCCTCGCAATGATCGAGGCCGATTCCTTTGACCTGGTGCGGGGAAAATCAGTCAGCCAGCTGGTCGCCCCTGAATACCGCGAAGCCTTCAGAAACCTTACCACCGAAGCCTTTCAGGGCCGGCAGGGCCTGCTTGAGTTTGAGATGATCGGCCTCAAAGGCCGCCGGCTCTGGCTGGAGACCCGTGCCGTTCCTTTGCGCGATGACCAGGGCGGAATAACCGCCATGCTCGGCGTGACCAGGGACATTACCGAACGCAAAACAGCGGGGCAGGCGCTGCAGGACAGCGAGAAGCGCTTCAAGCGACTCGTTGAATCAGTCACCGACTATATCTATACCGTAAAGGTCAAGCAGGGGCGCGGCGTGGCGACTGTCCATGGACCGGGCTGCGTGGCCGTGACCGGATACTCCTCGGAAGAGTACCAGGCCGACCCCGATTTATGGCGCCGCATGATCTTCGAGGAAGACCGCGAAGCCATCCTTCGAAAAACGAATGAAATCCTCTCCGGCTCTCCCGTGGCCCCTTTCGAACACCGGATCATCCACAAGAATGGAACGATCCGGTGGGTAAAGAACACCCCGGTGCCGCGTTTCGATAAAGCAGGAAAGCTTGCCGACTATGACGGGCTGATCACCGACATCACGCCGTTGAAACACCTCGAAGCGCAGCTGCGTCAGGCGCAAAAAATGGAAGCCATCGGGCAGCTGGCCGGCGGCGTGGCCCACGATTTCAATAATATCCTCACCGCCATTATCGGCTACGGCAACATCGTCAAGATGAAGCTGCCGCCGGGGGACGCCGTGCTTCCCTTTGTTTCACAGATCCTCGCCTCCGCGGAACGCGCCGCCCAGTTGACGCACAGCCTCCTCGCCTTCAGCAGAAAACAGGCCATCAATCCGAAACACGTGAATATCAATGCGGTCATCGAACGGGTGAATTCGCTCCTGATCAAGCTCCTTGGCGAGGACATCGAATTCAAGACCGTGCTCTGCGACCGGGACCTGACAGTCCTTGCCGACAGTGTGCAGATGGAGCAGGTGCTGATGAACTTAGTCATGAACGCCCGCGACGCCCTGCGGGACCACGGCAGGATCACGATTGAGACGAGCGTCTTTGAGCTCGGCGAGGAATTCATCCGCATTCATGCGTACGGAGAGCCCGGCAGCTACGCGCTGCTGACCATGGCGGATACGGGCGAAGGCATGGACGAAGCGACCCGGCGCAGGATCTTCGAACCCTTTTTCACCACCAAAGAGGTCGGGAAGGGTACGGGCCTGGGCCTGTCGATGGTGTACGGGATCATCAAACAGCATAAAGGCTTCATCACGGTATCCAGCGAACCAGGCAAAGGGACCGTCTTCAGCATCTACCTGCCCCTGGCAGCAGACGCCGCACCAGAAGCGCCAGCGGAAAAGAAGGCCCCGGCAAACGCTTCACGGGGCGAAGAAACAGTGCTGCTTGCGGAGGACGACCAGGCGGTGCGCAAGCTCACGAAGATGGTGCTCGAGAACTTCGGCTACCGGGTGGTCGAAGCCGTGGACGGAGAAGATGCGGTGAAAAAATTCAACGAACAGAGCGCTTCTATAGATTTGCTCGTCTTTGACGTCATCATGCCGAAGAAGAACGGCAAAGACGCCTACCTGGATATCAAACAGGTACGCCCTGACATAAAGGTGCTCTTCACCAGCGGCTATACCGCCGATGTCATCCACCAAAGGGGGATCCTCGATCCCGACATGGTCTTCGTCATGAAGCCGAGCTCACCGACGATGCTTCTGGGGAAAGTGCGGGAAGTGCTGGACAAGTAATTTCGGATTGCGGATTGCAGATTTCGGATTTCGGATTTAAAGCACGGGTTCAGGATCAGGAGACAGAATTCAGGACAAAAGCAAATCCGCATTTAGCATTCGCATTTTTCGCTTCGCCAATCCGCAATCCGAAATCCGCAATCCGAAATTGAAACTATCTGTTTTTCAGATAGTTTCCAAACTCCATATCCAATTTCAGAATATGGTCCACGATCCAGTCCACGACCACCTGGTTCGTCGTGGCCGACAGGTCGTAGGAACTGCCTGATACGCGCGGTAAAGCTGCTTCTGCCCTCAATTCCGCAAGCGCGGCCAGATACTTTTTATGCGCCTCGACCTGTTCGTCGTAGCCCGCATAGTGCGCTTCCTTTATATGCTTTTCCTCTTCCGCAAAATGGACCCGCGCATAATCATCGAGGAATTTCAGCGTGCCGTCGATCTCCGACCTGCAGCGGTGCTCTTTGATGGCAAGAACGAGATTGTTGATCCTTTTGAACAACTCTTTGTGCTGGCTGTCGATGGTGGCCACGCCGACAGCTAATTTTTCAGACCATTCCATGAGGGGCCTCCTGAACGGTAATAATGATGCGGAATAGTAACAGGGGATGATGAGAAATGTCAAGGATGCGGTCTTTCATGAGCATCGGCTTCAGTGGCGGAAGAATGGGTTCGGTCATGGCAGTACCCTGTATAATAACCTTTCAAGCCGGGAAAACCGTTTGACATTCACGTCTTTCGTGCATATAATGACCGCATATTCTGGAGGTGCGTAATATGCGTGCAACATTAAACATACCCGACGAACTTATTTCCGAGGTACAGAAGCTGTCCGGGGAAAAATCCAAAACCAAGGCGATAACCACCGCGATCCAGGAATTCATACGACAAAAGAAAATGATGGACCTGCTTGCGCTCCGGGGCAAGGTCAAGATCGATTACGACTGGAAAAAAGAGGAAGAACGCGAACTCAAAGCGCAGCGAGTACGGGAGAAACTCCTTGAGCAAAAAAAATAGCAGCGTACTGGCGGACACAAGCGTCTGGATAGAATTTTTCAAACAGAACTCCTCAACCGGCGATGCGCTCGAAACCCTCATCCTCGAAGAGGCGGTATGGACCTGCGGCGTCGTCCTGTTCGAGTTGGTGCAGGGCGTAAGATCGGAAGTGGAGAAAGCGCAAATCCTGACAACCGTCTCCCATCTGAAATACGCGGAGATGTCCAAAACCCTCTGGCAAAAAGCCGGAGACCTGTCCTCCTCGCTCCGGAAAAAGGGCCTGACACTTCCCCACTCCGACATTTTTATCGCCGCAATCGCCATTGAACACAACCTTTCCATCTTCACCCTCGACGGGCACTTCGAGCAGATACCAGGGGTGAAACTCCATAAAAGCAAGTAGCCATTCGCCTCTGTATGCGCACCGGCCGGCGCTGGAGAAGCTTTTCAGCACGTCTGCACAAGCGAACCTGCGGAAGAGGCGGGGGGCGATAGTCAAGGCAGTCGAGGAGTATGAGTATCGTCAGCAGGAAGTTGCCGATCATCTGGGTCTTCACTACTCCTCAATCAGCCGCATTGTGAA
>JAYTJE010000032.1:0-22362 GCA_043731355.1 Nitrospirota bacterium | reverse complement strand
TCGCATTCGTATCCGGCGTTCTCTTTGTTGCGCTCCTGTTCTTCATTCTCTCGTTCGGTCTGCCGACCGTGGAGTCGCTCAAGGACTACAAGCCAAGCCCGGGCACGATGATCCTTGCCGAGGACGGCCGTGTGCTGGGCCAGATCAAGATCGAGAAGGGCGTCTACGTGCCGCTCGAGCGAATCCCGAAGCATATGGTGAACGCGGTCCTGGCGACCGAGGACCCGCGCTTCTTCCAGCACAGCGGCATTGATTACCGCGGGATCATGCGGGCCGCGCTCAAGAACATCATGGCGATACGGGTTGCGCAGGGCGGCAGCACCATAACGCAGCAGCTTACCAAGGTGGTGTTTCTTTCGCCGGAGCGGAAGTTCAAGCGCAAGATCAAGGAGATTATCCTGGCGCGCAGGCTTGAGAAGGAGCTGACGAAGGACGAGATCCTCGAACTCTATTTGAACAAGATCTACTTCGGCCACGGCGCCTACGGCGTGCAGATGGCGGCCAGGACCTATTTCGGCAAGAACATCTGGGAGATCAACCAGGCCGAGGCCGCGCTGCTCGCCGGCCTGCCCAAGGCCCCCATGGTCTATTCTCCCTACAGCGACGTCGATCTGACCAAGATCCGCCAGCGCCAGGTGCTCGAGCGCATGGTGGACGAGAAGTACCTTACGGAGGAAGAGAGCGCAAAGATCTACAACCAGCCGCTGAACCTGGAGAACCTCCGGGCGCAGGAGGACCCAGCGCCGCATCTGGTGGACTACGTGCGCAAGTATATAGAGGCCAAGTACGGTGTCGACCGGCTCTACGAAGGCGGGATCAAGGTGTATACCGCCATTGATATGGACCTGCAGCGCACTGCCGCGGCTTCGCTCAAGGAGGGGCTCCGCGCCCTCGACAAGCGCCAGGGTTTCCGCGGCAGGGTGGGTTTCAAAGCGCTCAAGTCCAACCCCCTCCGGATGAGCGCGATCCGGGTGATGGCGAAGCCCGGCGAGGCCTTCAACGCCCAGGTCATCGATATCGGCGATTATTACATTACGGTCAAGGGCCGCGGCATGATCGGCTACATCATGCAGGACGGCATGGCCTGGGCGCTCCTCAAACCGAAAAAGAACAAGGACGCTCCCGGCGAATTCAAGAAGCCCCAGGAAATCCTGCAGCTTGGCGACATCATCAAGGTCCGCTTGAAGGACTTTGACCGGAAAAAGCAGCTGGCCACGTTCTTCCTTGACCAGTCGCCGCTTGTTGAGGGCGCGGTGGTGTCCATCGAACCCTATACGGGCTATGTGCGGGCATTGGTCGGCGGATATGATTTTGTGGAAGGCGGCTTCAACCACGCGACCGAAGCGCTGCGGCAGCCCGGCTCCTCTTTCAAGCCTTTTATTTACGGCGCCGCGCTTGAGAGCGGGTTCACGCCGGCCTCGATCCTTATGGATCTGCCGGTGATCCACGAGAAGAGCGAGTTCGAGAAGAAGACCTGGAAACCGACGAACTACGACGAACGGTTCCTGGGTCCCATGCGGATGAGAACAGCGCTGGCCCTGTCACGGAACGCGGTGACCGTCGGTCTGCTTGAGAAGGTCGGGCTGGACAAGGCCATTGATTTCGCCCGGAAGGCCGGCATCAAAAGCTCGATCAGCTACGACTTTACGACCGCGCTCGGGTCCTCGGCCGTGACGCCGCTGGAGCTTACCTCGGCCTATGCGACTTTCGCTTCCCAGGGCATACGCACGGAACCGATCATCATCAAGAGCATCGTCGACGGCAAGGGCGTTGTGCTGGAGAGCTACGAGTCCGAGCCGAAGGAGGCCATTGACCCGACTACGGCCTACCTGGTGACGAGCCTCCTGAAGAGCGTGGTGACGGAGGGCACGGGGCGCGGTGCGCAAGCGGTGGGAAAACCGCTGGCAGGCAAGACCGGCACCACGAACAATTATGTGGACGCCTGGTTCGTGGGCTACGCGCCGAGCATGGTGATCGGCGTGTGGGTAGGATACGACAATTCGCAGGCGTCCCTTGGCGATAAAGAGACCGGAGCTCGATCGGCGCTCCCCATCTGGGTCCCGGTCATGGCCCGGGCGCTTGAGGACAAACCGGTTGAGGATTTTGTCGCGCCCGAGAATGTGGTATTCCTGAAGATCGATCCCGCGAGCGGGCTTTTGGCGCGTGAAGGCGCGGTTGATGTGGTCAACGATGTGTTTCGCAAAGGCACGGAGCCGACGCAGTATGCCGATGTGAATAACGCCTCGAAGGCAGGCCAGTTCTACCTGCTCGACCAGGGCGGTGAAGAAGCGGCGCCGAAAAAGAAACAGGAAGAAGCGGACGATTAGCAATCAGTTCGGAGTCAGGAGTTAGGAGTTCGGAGTGGAAGGGATTTAAATGGATTACAAGACTACATTGAATTTGCCGAAGACCGATTTCCCCATGAAGGCGAACCTCAAGGACCTTGAGCCGCGCATGATCGGGAAGTGGCAGCAGGACAAGACCTACGACCTCATGCTGGAGCAGGCCAAAGACAGCAAGACCTATATTCTGCACGACGGGCCGCCCTATGCCAATGGCCATATCCACATCGGCCATGCGCTGAACAAGATCCTGAAGGACGTCATTGTCAAGTTCAAGTCCATGAGCGGTTACAAAAGCCCCTATGTGCCTGGCTGGGACTGCCACGGCCTGCCGATCGAGCACCAGGTGCTGAAGAACCTCGGCTCCAAAAAAGAGGGCATGAGCCAGAACGAGATCCGCAAGCTCTGCCGCGAATATGCCGGGAAGTTCATCGACATCCAGCGCGAGGAGTTCAAACGGCTCGGCGTGTTCGGCGACTGGGACCATCCCTACCTCACCATGAACTTCGGCTACGAGGCCGCAATCGTGCGCGAGTTCGGCAAGTTCGTCGGCAACAAGGGCGTTTATAAAGGAAAGAAGCCGGTCTACTGGTGCGGGTCCTGCGAGACCGCGCTGGCCGAGGCGGAGGTCGAGTACGCGGACCACGAGTCGCCGTCGGTATATGTGCGTTTCGCGCTGCCGGAGGCGGAGAAAGCCCTGCCGTCGCTCAAAGGGAAAAAAGTCTCGATCGTCATCTGGACCACTACGCCCTGGACGCTGATCGCGAACCTTGCTGTTGCGCTCCATCCCGAATTTGATTACGTTGCCGTTGAGACGGGCGCCGAGGTGCTGGTCCTTGCGGAAGGGCTGCTCGAACAGTCGCTCGAGAAGTTCGGCATAAAGGACCACAAGGTCATCGAGAAGTTCAAAGGCAAAAAGCTCGAAGGCCTGAAAGCGCGCCACCCCTTTATCGACCGCGATTCCCTGGTGATCACGGGTCATCATGTGACGCTTGAGGCCGGGACCGGCGCGGTGCATACGGCGCCGGGTCATGGTCAGGAAGACTACGAGGCCGGGCTTAAGTACGGGCTCGATGTCTATGCCCCCGTCGACCATAAAGGCGTATTCACGAAAGAAGCGGGCGATTTCGCGGGACAGTACGTGTTCAAGGCGAACAAGGGGATCATCGAGCTGCTCAAGAGCAAAAACGCGCTCATGGCGGAGGAGAAGATCTCGCACTCCTATCCGCACTGCTGGCGCTGCAAGAGCCCGGTGATCTTCCGGGCAACGGAACAGTGGTTCATTTCCATGAAGGCGAACGACCTCCACAAGAAGACCCTGGAGAACATCCAGAAGGTGAACTGGGTGCCGACCTGGGGCAAGGACCGCATTCTCGGCATGATGGAGAACCGGCCGGACTGGTGCATCTCGCGCCAGCGGGCCTGGGGCGTACCGATCATCGCCTTTACCTGCACCAAGTGCAACGAGCTGCTGCTCGACCAGAAGGTCGTCGACCATGTTGCGGATATCGTCGAAAAAGAAGGCGCCGATGCCTGGTTCGTCCGGACCCCAACGGAACTGCTTCCCGCGGGCACGACATGCAAAAAGTGCGGCAACAAAGAGCTTGCCAAGGAGATGGACATCCTTGACGTGTGGTTCGATTCCGGGGTTTCCCATGCGGCGGTGCTCCGGCAGCGGCCTGAGCTTTCCTGGCCTGCTGATATGTACCTCGAAGGCAGCGATCAGCACCGTGGCTGGTTCCAGTCGTCGCTCCTCACCTCGGTGGCAACAACGGGCCAGGCGCCCTACCGAACGGTGCTGACGCACGGATTCACGGTGGACGGCCAGGGCAGGAAAATGAGCAAGTCCGCCGGAACCGGCGTGGCGCCGCAGGAAGTGATCGATCAATACGGCGCCGAGGTGCTCAGACTCTGGGTGTCGGCAGCGGATTACCGCGACGATGTGCGGATCTCCAAGGAAATTCTGACGCATCTGGCGGAAGCGTACCGCAGGATCAGGAACACCAGCCGCTATCTGCTCGGGAACCTTTCCGATTTCGATCCGGCCGTTGACAAGGTAGCTGACACGGATCTGATCGAGATCGACCGCTGGGCGCTCCACCGTCTGCAGCTGCTCGTTCAGCGCGTTGAAAAGGCCTATGACGATTTCGAGTTTCACGTCGTGTTCCACACGCTTCATAACTTCTGTGCTGTTGATATGAGCTCGTTCTACCTCGATATCCTGAAGGACCGGTTGTACACGGCAAAAACAAAGTCTGTTGCGCGTCGTTCGGGCCAGACCGCGATGCATTCGATCCTTTCGGCCATGGTCCGGCTCATGGCGCCAGTGCTCTCGTTCACGGCTGAAGAGGTTTGGAGCTATATGAAGGAAGGCCCGGTCGCCAAGAGCGTGTTCCTCGCGCCCTTTCCCGCGGTCGAGCAAAAGTACCTGGATCCGGCGCTCGCCGAGCGCTGGGACCGGATCCTCGCGGTGCGCGGCGAAGCTGCCAAGGTGCTCGAAGCGCTCCGGCGCGACAAGAAGATCGGCCATTCGCTTGATGCCGGGGTCACGCTCTACGCTGCGCCGGAACTGGCGACATTTTTAAACAGTTACCAGAATGACCTGGCGTTCATTTTCATTGTTTCGCAGGTGACGATAGCGAACGAGGCCGATGCTCCGGCAGACGCCTCTGCGAGCGATATCGTGAAAGGACTCCGGATCACGGCCGGCCCGGCAAAAGGCGTGAAATGCGGCAGGTGCTGGATGTACAGCGAGACCGTGGGCGCGGTGAAGGAACATCCCGAGCTCTGCGGGAGATGCGCGGACAATCTGGGATAAGTCAATGAAGATAGGAAGTTGAGAAGTTGGGAAGATGGGAAGTTGAGGAAAATTCTCACTTCATAACTTCCCAACCTCCTAACTTCCTGAAGCTGGTATAAGCATCGCTTAATGAGCAGGAGCATAATTTGAAAAACAAATACTACTGGGCCGGTTCGATCATCGGCCTGGTCCTCATCCTCGATCAGGCGACGAAGTACCTGGTGGAGAAGCACATCCGTTTGTACGAGACGATCACGGTCGTTCCGGGTTTCTTTAATCTGACGCATGTCAGGAACCGTGGCGCGGCGTTCGGGATCCTTGCCGATGTCCCGGGAATCTGGCGCAGCCTGTTCTTCATCTCCGTGACGATCATAGCGGTGGCGGTAATCGGTTACCTCATCAGGACCGCAACAGAGCGCCTGCACCTCATGGCCTTTTCCCTGATAGCGGGAGGGGCGGTCGGCAATCTGGTTGACCGGCTGCGCTACGCCGAGGTGGTCGATTTCATTCAGTGGTACGTGAAAGAACACTACTGGCCGTCGTTCAATATCGCGGACTCGGCGATCTCCGTGGGCGTGGCATTGCTGGTCGTGGATATGCTGTTTACGAAAAAGCAGGAAGGAAACCATGCATCCCATCTTATTTGAAATACCCCGGATCGTTTTTGGCGACTGGGTCCTGGGACCGATTCCGATCAGGATGTACGGGCTCATGATCGGCATTGGTTTCCTGATCAGCATGTATCTGGCTTCGCGGCAGGCCCGGAAAGAAGGACTCGATCCGGACCGGATCCTCGATATGGGCGTATACCTGCTGCTCGCCGCCATCGTGGGGTCGCGCCTCCTGTATGTGCTCACGAGCTGGCGGGAGTTCAGCCAAAATCCGCTGGACGCCTTCGCCATCTGGAAAGGCGGCCTGGTATTCTACGGCGGCCTGCTCGCGGCAGTGCCGACCGGAATCTGGTATGTACGGCGGCACAAGCTCCCGGTCTGGAAAACGGCCGACATCATGGCCCCTTACATTGCCCTGGGACACGCCTTCGGCAGGCTTGGCTGCTTTTTCGCCGGTTGCTGTTACGGGGCGCCCACCAGCGGCGCCTGCGGCGTTACGTTCAGCGACCCTCACTCCCTGGCGCCGCTCGGGGTGCCGCTCGTTCCGACGCAACTGCTTGAATCCGGCGGCGAGTTCCTGAATTTCGGTCTGCTGCTGCTGATCACGCGCTACAAACGATTCGATGGGCAGGTGTTCTGGTCCTACCCCCTCTTCTATGCGATCCTGCGGTTTACGCTCGAATTCTATCGCGGGGACGCCGTGCGGGGCCTCTACTTCGGCGGGCTCATCTCCACGTCGCAGATCATCGCCATCGGCATGGTCTTTGTGTCGCTCTTCATGCTCTGGAGACTGCGGAGAACCTCGATCGCAAAATGAGAAGTGCGAAGCGCATGGCGTAAATCGGCGCTCATGCGCGCTGCCTTTTCGTTTTGCAGGCTGCCTTTCCAGGTACTCATGCCTACCACAACCCACACGGTCACGGAAAAGCACGTTAGTAAGCGGCTGGATGTTTTTATCAGCCACTACGAGCCGCACGTCTCCCGCAGCCGCATACAAACGCTGATCAAGGAAGGGCTCGCCCTCTCAAACGGACGGACCGAGAAGCCCGGCTACAAGGTCAAGCTTGGGGAAACCGTCACCATCGATCTGCCTGAGAAAAAGGTCCATGAGGTCCTGCCCGAGCCGATCGCGCTTAACGTCATCTATGAGGACCGCCACCTGATCATCCTGAATAAACCGCCCGGGATCGTTGTGCATCCGGCGCCGGGCAATTTCACGGGGACCTTGGTGAACGCGCTGCTCTATCATTATGGAAATCTTCCCTCGGCCGGTCCGCCGGGAGCCGAACGGGAGCGCGCCGGCATTGTGCACCGGCTCGACAAGGACACGTCGGGCGTGCTGGCGATCGCCAGGACCCTGCCGGCCCTTCGCGCGCTGTCGGCGCAGTTCAAGGGCCGGGTGGTGCGGAAGAGCTACCTGGCACTGGTCGCCGGCGTTATCAAAAAAGGATCAGGCGCCATCGATGCCGCTCTCGGCAGGCATGTGCGGGAGCGGAAAAAGATCAGCGTCCATACGAACATGCCGCGGGAAGCCCTTACCCTTTACCGGGTCAGGGAGCGCTTTCAGCAGGCAACGCTGGTCGAGGTCGAGCTCAAGACCGGGAGAACACACCAGATCCGGGTGCATATGGCGCATATCGGCCACCCCGTGCTGGGAGACCGCGTGTATGGCGGCGTTCGGGCGGCCAGGATCGGACAGGAGCCCCTGCCGCGCCAGATGCTTCATGCAGCGTCGCTGTCGCTGTTCCATCCGGAAACGGGACACCCCATGACCTTCAGCGCCCCGCCGCCGCGGGACATGGCCGGGGCGATCGAACAACTGCGGTCGCCCGTGGTGAACGGAATGCTTTTGCCGGGCTTCGCGGGGTGATTTTTTGTCAGCGCGGTGGTTTTTTTGTGCTATAGTAATAAAAAAAATCGACATGATTTCGGCGGGTGACCGCCTTTGCAAGGGGAGGGTAGGGCGACAATGATACGGAGAGCGTTGTATCTGGCAGTGTTCATTGCAGGTTTGGCGTTGACCCCGGGCCAGGTCCCGGTCGCGGGGAGTGAAGAGGCCGGGCTCGTTATCGCGAAATACGGCTCCGTGACGGTCAAGAGCTCGGTGCTTGATGCAAAGGTGTTCATCGACGATATCGCGAGCGGCAGCGTCAATACGGTGATCGAAAGTGTGCTGGTCGGAGACCATGTGGTGACGTGCCGGACGGAGGGCAAGGCGGTTTCCGCAAAGTTCAGCATCGTAAAAAACGAGACGCTGCGGCTGGAGGCGCGGTTTGACGAGCAGCAGCTTATCGACAGCGCTGAAGCGGAGCGTTTGGCAGAGGCGGCACGAAAGAAAAAAGCGGAGGCCGCAAAGCAGGAGGAACAGAAAAAAGCGATAGCCATGGCAAAAAAACCGGAACCGAAAAAAGCGGAACCGGTAAAAAAACCCGAGCATAGAAAAGCAGAGACGAAGAACTCAAAAGAAGCGTTCAACGACCTGCACCTGAACATCATCAAAGTTTACCCGGAGAGCGAGACGCCCGAGCTCCACGTCACCAGCAAGGTCAATCCGCAAGTCATCACCAAGTACGTGGAAACCAAGGACCATTTTGGGAAATATTACCGGACCAAACAGGGCATGCTGCTCTGTGAAACCGGCCCCTGCAAGAAAGAATGGTCGGCGACCTTTGCGTATACCGATGAAACCGGGAAAAGCGATGCTTTCCTGGTGCGGTGGCGCGAGATCGTTTTTAACGGGATCACACCGAACGGGACCAGTAAGCGAGAGCTGGAAGTTTGCCTGAACGGCGCGTGCCAGAAACGCGAAGACGCCGGCGCATCCGACACCGCGCAGGAACTGACCATGGACCGCTATTCACTGGGGTGGACCAGGTCCCTGATCGTTATCCGGCGCGCCGATGTGATGAAAGGCATCCTGGATGCTGGCGGAGATGTTGCGAACTATTAACCACCGCGGCGCGCGAGCTCTCTCTGATGAGAATAAATACAATAATGGCGTTCCTGATTGCGGGAGTCTTGATGCTTGCGTCCGCCGAGGCGGCACGGACAAGCGCGCCGTTGCATCTTCTGGCTGAGAATGCAGCGTCCGGCAGCCAGGTCGTTTCTGAAGAAGCCACTTCCCGGCAGGATCCGCCGGTTGCAGGGTCTGATCATGATACCACGACGACCCGACCAGAGCCGGAGCCTGCGGATCCACCGGAGCAGGACCCGCCTCCGGGAGAACACGGGCAGGAGCTTGAGCCTGAACCTGAACCTGCGCCGCTACCGCTACCGCAGTAAGCTGGACGGGAACCATCGGCATTCAATCAACTGCTACGGTTGTCTGTCAGCTGCCACGGCCCGCAGTTGTCCGCAGGCGGCATTGATGTCCTTGCCCCGGCTGTTCCTGACCACCGCGACAAATCCGTGGTTCAAAAGAAGGTTCCTGAACGCATAGACCCGTTCCTCATCAGGCCGCCGGAAGGGCGCCCCCGGGAAGGGGTTGAACATCAGCACGTTGATCATGCAGGGAAGTCCTTTGAGCAGAGCCATGAGACGGCCCGCGTCCTCGTCGGCATCGTTTACTCCCCGGAACAAGACATATTCTATCGTGATGGTCCTGCCTGTTGTTCTGGAGTAATGGTGAAGGGAGTGCATGAGCCTTGCCAGGGGGTAGGTTTTGTTCACCGGCATGATCGTGTCGCGCACCGCGTCCGTGGCGGCGTTCAGCGAGACTGCCAGGCTCGCGTCCATCTCCCGGTCATCAGCCAGCTTCTCGATCATCGGCGCAAGGCCGCAGGTGGAGATCGTCACCTTCCTGCTCGAAAATCCCATGCCGTGCCGGTCCGTTGCCGCCTGAACAAAGGTCTTTACCGCCTCGTAGTTGCTGAGCGGCTCGCCGGTCCCCATGAGCACGATGTTGGTGATCGGTCCGGAAGCGATCTTCCGCGCTGCAAAGACCTGGTTCACGAGCTCGGCAGCAGTGAGATTGCGCTTGAGCCCGCCCTCACCGGTGCGGCAGAATACACAGCCTGATGCGCAGCCGACCTGGCTTGAGACGCAGAGTGTGAGCCGGCCGGGCCCCGGGATGAGCACGCCTTCCACGGTATTCCCGTCATCCAGCCGATAGAGCAGCTTCACGGTCCCGTCTTCCGAGTTGTTTTGCTGTCCGATCGTCAGCTGCGAGATCCTGCAATGGTGCTTCAGCTGCTCGCGAAAAGGGCGGTTCAGGTCCGCCATCAGGTCGAAGTCCTCAACCTTTTTGCGGAAAAGCCACACTGCCACGCGCGTACCCTGTCCCGGCCGCTGCCCCAGTTCTTCGTTACAGTAGGAATCCAGCTCTTTTGGTGAAAGTCCTTTTAGGTCGGTCATCGTAAACGCGGTTTCCCTATTCATCTTTTTTGATCATGTCGCCATGAATTGCGCGGTTCTGCATCAGGGAGTAATTTTAAGCCGGGGCCACGAACATTGCAAGCGGATTATGAAAAAGCGTTGACAGCCATCACCCGCGCGTGTCAGAATGAGACCATGAAGGCGCTGCTCCCCTTGGCAAGAAAAACCCTCTTCCTTACCCTCCTCGCACTGCTCCTGATAGCCGATGCGGGCTGCACACGTCTTTTTTTCAAGCCCGGACAGGTGTTCATCAGCGATCCCGCTACGCAGCAATTATCTCCCGAAGAGGTGCACTTCACGTCGTCCGACGGCGTGATGCTCTTTGGATGGTATTTCAAGCGCCCGGAAGCCCGCGGCGCCATCCTGGTCTGCCACGGGAACGTGGAGAACCTGAGCACGCATGTGAAGCTCGATCTCTGGCTTGTCGAGGCAGGCTACAACCTCTTTATTTTCGACTACCGAGGATACGGCCGTTCCGAAGGGCGGCCGGACGTGGCGGGCGTTCAGCTCGATGCCGCGGCAGCGCTTGAAACGCTGATCAACCGGCTGCCGCATCCGGGAAATGACCGTATCATCGTATTCGGCAAGAGCCTGGGCGGCGCGATCGCCACGAACGTGGTCGCAACGTCACCGTACAAGGCTCGAGTGAAGGCATTGATCATAGACAGCGCTTTCTCGGATTACCGCATGATCGCGCGGGAGAAAATCGCGGACTCGATCATCGGCTGGCCGTTCCAATATCCGCTCTCGTTCCTGGTGAATGACGACTACAGTCCGTTGAAAAAAATCGGTGACATCGCTCCCGTACCCGTGCTCATCGTCTTTGGTACCGACGACCGCATTGTTCCCGGCCATCACAGCCGCCTGCTCTACGCCGCTGCTTCTGAACCCAAAGAGCTCTGGGTCAGCACGGTTCCCGGCCATGTCCGTTCGTTCTCGGATACCGCGTTCAGGGAAAAACTGCTGAACTATCTTGCGTCGCTCCCGTGAAGGTGAGTGGAGTGTAATTGTAACTATGTATTGCATTGTTTCTAAACGATAATTTGCATATTGCCTTTTTGTGTGAAGTGTGTTAATTTTTTACATCAGCAACGCTCTTTTTCAATCTTCTAAAGCATGAACAAATCCTGACGATAAAAAGGAGGGACGTGTATGAATGTGATGGAGGTAAATGAGGAAGCGGCAAAGGAGCGGCTCAGGACGGAGGACCCGGAGTACCGGAAGTGGGAAGAGGAGCATGAGAGTCTGGAACAAACGCTTGAGACCTTTGAAGCGCACCGGTATCTCACTCCTGAGCAGGAAGTCGAGCGGAGAAGAGTGCAGAAACTGAAGCTGGCGGCAAAAGACCGGATGACGGAAATAGTCAGGCGTTCACGAAGCGGACACGCCTGACCGGGTAGCGGGCAAGGGACAAGACCTTGCCTTTTGTGTTTACAGCGCGGAAAACCATGAATCCCCCTTTGCAATAAAGGCGAAGAGGGATTTTTTTATTGACTACCTTCCCGTATCTATGTTAAAAATATCTACTATTTGCTCATTTAAGGGAGTGCCATCATGAGAAGTGACAGGATTAAGAAAGGCCTGGAGCGGGCGCCGCACAGGTCTCTTTTGTTTGCAACGGGCATCACCCGGAGCGAGCTCGATAAGCCCCTGATCGGGGTGGCCACGAGTTTTACCGACCTGATCCCCGGACATATCGGGATGCGCGACCTTGAGCGGTTCATCGAGAAGGGCGTCCATGCCGGCGGCGGCTGGCCGCAGTTCTTCGGCATTCCGGGCATCTGCGACGGCATCGCCATGGGCCACACCGGTATGCACTATTCGCTGCCTTCGCGCGAACTGATCGCCGATATGGTCGAGTCCGTTGCCATGGCCCATGCTTTCGACGGCCTGGTGCTGCTCACGAACTGCGACAAGATCACGCCGGGCATGCTTATGGCGGTGGCGCGGCTTAATATCCCGGCGATCGTGGTGACCGCCGGCGCCATGTATTCCGGCAAATATCGCGGCAACCGGGTGAACTTGATCAGCGCCTTCGAGGCCGTCGGCAAGGTACGGAAGGGCGAAATGTCGCTGCGCGAACTTGCGGAGCTCGAGACCTGCGCCTGTCCCGGCCCCGGTTCGTGCCAGGGCATGTACACGGCGAATACCATGGCCTGTGTAGCCGAGTCGCTCGGCATGAGCCTGCCGGGTTGCGCCACGGCGCTCGCCGTGTCCGGTGAAAAGCGCCGGATCGCTTTCGAGAGCGGCCAGCGGGTCGTCGGTCTCGTGAAGGAAGACCTTACGCCGCGCAAGATCATGACAAAAAATGCTTTCGAGAACGCCATCCGCATCGATATGGCGCTCGGCGGCTCGACGAATACGACGCTGCACATCCCGGCGATCGCTCACGAAGCGGGGATCGAACTTTCCATCGCGACCTTTGATACGATCAGTCGTACAACGCCGCATGTCTGCAATATGCTGCCCGGCGGGCCAACCTACATGGAGGACCTTGATGCCGCGGGCGGCATCCCCGGCGTGCTGTCGCGGTTCAAGAAAGTGATCAAGAGCTCACCGACGGTGAGCGGCAAATCCATGGCCGCGCTGGCTAAGGCGGGCCGGGTCGGGAACGATGACGTTATCCGGCCGCTCGACAAGGCCTATCACCAGCAAGGCGGCATCGCCGTGCTTACGGGCAACCTCGCCCCGAACGGGTCGGTAGTAAAGCAGACCGCGGTGAGCGACAGCATGATGCAGTTCGAGGGCAAAGCCATTGTATTCGATTCCGAGGAAGAGGCCATGAAGGCCATCCTCGCGAACAGGATCAAACCCGGCCATGTGCTGGTCATCCGCTATGAAGGGCCCAAGGGCGGGCCGGGTATGCGCGAGATGCTCTCTCCCACCTCGGCTATTTCCGGCATGGGGCTCGGCGAATCCGTCGTCCTCCTGACCGACGGCAGGTTCTCGGGCGGCACCCGGGGCCCCTGCATCGGCCACATCTCACCCGAGGCTGCCGAAGGCGGACCGATCGCGATCGTGAAGAACGGGGACCGGATCGTGCTCGATATCCCGAACCGGAAGCTTGAACTCAAACTATCCAAAGCGGAGATCAAAAAACGGCTTGCGAAATGGAAACCCCGTGAGCCGAAGATCAAGAGCGGATGGCTCGCGCGCTATGCAAAGGTCGTTACTTCAGCGAATACGGGAGCGATTGTTAAAGCGTAGAAGTTAAGAAGGTAGGAGGGTAAGAGGGTAAGAAGAGCAGAAACACCGATACGCCTTTTCCTACCTTCTTCCCTTCGTACCTTCATACTTTCTGATTCATAAAGGGTGCCATTATGTCCAACAAAGAGATCACCGGCGCGGAAATATTGCTTGAATGTCTAAAGAAGGAGAAGGTCGACACGCTGTTTTGCTATCCCGGCGGCGTGGTGCTCAAGATCTTCGACGTGCTCTACGGACAGAAGGACCTCCGCATCATCCTGCCGCGCCACGAACAGGGCGGTGTGCATATGGCCGACGGGTATGCCCGTTCCACCGGCAAGGTGGGCGTTGCGCTCGTCACGTCCGGCCCCGGGGCCACGAATGTGGTCACCGGCCTTGCCACGGCATACATGGATTCCATTCCGCTTGTCGTGTTCACCGGCCAAGTGCCCACGGCGCTCATCGGGAATGACGCCTTCCAGGAGGCGGACATCGTCGGCATCACCCGTCCCTGCACCAAGTATAATTTCCTCGTCAAGGACGTGAAGGACATTGCCCGGACCATCAAGGAAGCGTTCTACATCGCCTCCACGGGACGGCCGGGTCCGGTGCTTATCGACCTTCCCCGGGACGTCGTGACGAACAAGGCTGAGTTTCATTATCCGGACAAGGTGGAGATCAGGAGCTATAATCCGACCGTCACCGGCAATAAATGGCAGATCAAGCAGGCTGCCGAAGCGATCGCCAAAGCGAAAAAGCCCGTGGCCTATATCGGCGGCGGGGTCATTTTGTCCAATGCGGCCGCGGAGGTGCTCGAGTTTGCCGAGATCACGAAGGTCCCGGTGACCCATACCCTGATGGGCATCGGCGGGTTTCCCGGCACCCATCCGCTTTCGCTCGGCATGCTCGGTATGCACGGGACCTACTATGCCAATATGGCGATCCACAATTCAGACCTCATCATCGCCATCGGCGCGCGCTTCGACGACCGGGTGACCGGCAAAGTGGAGGGCTTTGCGCCGGAGGCCAAGATCATCCATATTGATGTGGACCCGACCTCGATCAGAAAGAACGTGCGCGTGGACATTCCGATCGTGGGCGACGTCAAGCACGTGCTGGTGGAACTCAACAAGGAGCTGCATCATATCAAGGAACCGTGGGACCAGATCCGCAAGAGCTGGAGCAAACAGATCGAGGCCTGGCGGGAAGAGCGGCCCCTGTCTTATGAATATGCCGATGACGTCATTAAGCCGCAGTTCGTGATCGAGAAGCTCTACGAGGTCACGCGGGGTGATGCAATTATCGTCACCGATGTGGGACAGCATCAGATGTGGGCCGCGCAGTACTATAAATACGACAGGCCGCGGGACTGGCTTTCGTCCGGCGGCCTCGGGACCATGGGGTACGGGTTTCCGGCGGCAATCGGCGCGAAAGTCGCCAATCCCAAGCGCGACGTGTTCTGCATCACCGGCGACGGCGGCATTCAGATGAATGTCCAGGAGCTTGCCACCGCGGTAGAAAACAAAATTCCGGTGAAAGTGCTGATATTGAACAACCGCTACCTCGGCATGGTGCGGCAATGGCAGGAGCTGTTCTATCAGGAGCGGTATTCATCCGTGGACCTGGGCAGTTCACCGGACTTTGTGAAGCTTGCCGAAGCCTACGGCGCGATCGGCCTGCGCGCCACGAAGCCGTCGGAGGTCGTTGCGGTGCTGCAGGAGGCGTTAAAGGCAAAGCAGACGGTGTTCATGGATTTCGTGACCGCCCGGTATGAGAAGGTCTTCCCCATGGTGCCGGCAGGCGCGGCCATCAATGAGATGATCTTCGGTGAAGAGCATAAAAAGGAAGAGAAGAAGCTGAAAGCGGTGAAGTAAACCGAATGCGGAATGCGAAATTCGGAATGCGGAGTGAAAAATAAACTATGAAACACATAATTTCCGTATTGGTAGAAAATAAATTTGGCGTTCTGTCGCGGGTGTCGGGCCTTTTCAGCGGCAGGGGATTCAATATCGAGACCATTTCAATCGGCCCCACGCTTGATCCCACGGTCTCGCAGATGACGATCGTGACCACCGGCGATGAGCGCATTCTCGAACAGATCCTTAAACAGCTCAACAAGCTTATTGACGTGATCAAGGTCACCGACCTTGCGGAAAAGGAGTATGTTGAGCGCGAGATGTGCCTCATCAAGGTCAACGCTCCCGCCGAGCACCGTGCGGAAGCGCTCCGGATCGCCGATATCTTCCGGGCGCGGGTGGTGGACTCCACGCAAAAGAGCTACACGTTCCAGATAACGGGAGACGAGAAAAAGATCGCCGCGATCATCGAGCTCCTCCGGCCCATCGGCATCAAGGAGATCGTACGGACCGGGAAGGTCGCGATCACCCGGGAGTAGATACCCTATAGGACTGGAGGAGGTCGACATGAACCGAACATCTCTTCTGCGTGTTGGTTTGGCGTTTCTTCCGGTGGTCCTTCTGGCTGCTTGTGCGCCCAAGGGGCCCCTCCTGACGGATTTTAAGTATCAGTTGCCGAAGTCCGCCGATGGAGCGGCCGTTACCGTGACCGTGGCGGTGAGTCCCTTCAAGGATGACCGCGCGAAGATCGAATCGGTCGTGGGGCAGCGGTTCAACGCGGTCAATGAACTGACAACCGACCTGGTCGTGCAGGGTACGGTTTCGACAAAGGTCACGGGGGCACTTAAGAATGCGCTCGCGGCGCGACGCATCGCCGCAAAGGATGCTCCTGCCTGGGACCTGACCGAGGCCGGTGTTGCGGTGCCTGACGCGGATCTCCAGGTGGGGGGGGAGATCAAGGTCCTCTGGGTGGATGCCGTTTCGCAGTTCGCAAGCACGACCTCAAAGGCCGAGGTGCTGCTGCGGATCGTTGTGGCCGATGTGGCGCAGAAGAAGATCATCCGCATCCTGAACGTGAACAGCAAGATCAAGCGCCAGAACGTCGCCAATACGGCTGCTTTTATCGAGCGCTCGCTGTCCGAGGCGGTCACCAATGCCATTGACCAGATCTTTGCCGACGAAGAATTGAAAAACAGATTTAAATAGATCCATGTGCCTAATTATTTACTACCGTTGAAAGGGGACACCATGAAACTGTATTACGACAAAGACGCCGAGCTCTCCATCATCCGCAGCAAGAAGGTTGCCATCATTGGCTACGGCTCCCAGGGCCATGCGCATGCGCTGAACCTGAAGGACAGCGGCGTCAATGTCACGGTGGCGCTGCGTGAGGGCTCGCCCTCGGTCAAGAAGGCGCAGGCCGCGGGTCTCGTTGTGAAGAACATCGCCGACGCGGTGAAAGAGGCGGACCTGGTGATGGTGCTGGCGCCGGACGAGCACCAGCGCTTCATTTACGCTGACAACATTGCGCCAAACCTGAAGAAGGGCGTGACGCTCGCCTTTGCCCACGGCTTTAACATCCACTATAACCAGATCGTGCCGCGCGCCGATCTTGACGTGATCATGATCGCCCCCAAGGCCCCGGGCCACACGGTCCGAAGCGAGTTTGTGAGGGGCGGCGGCGTTCCCGATCTGATCGCCATCTTCCAGGACGCGTCCGGCAAGGCCAGGGCCACCGCGCTTTCCTATGCGTCCGCCATCGGCGGCGGCCGCACCGGCATCATCGAGACCACCTTCAAGGACGAAACGGAAACCGATCTCTTTGGCGAGCAGGCAGTGCTCTGCGGCGGCTGCGTGGAACTCGTGAAAACCGGTTTTGAGACGCTGGTCGAAGCGGGATACGCGCCGGAGATGGCTTATTTCGAGTGTCTTCATGAGCTTAAGCTTATCGTTGATCTCATGTATGAAGGCGGGATCGCCAACATGAACTACTCGATCTCGAACAACGCCGAGTATGGCGAGTATGTCACCGGTCCGAAAGTGATCAACGAGTCGAGCCGCGCCGCCATGAGGGAGGCGCTGAAGAACATTCAGAGCGGCGAGTACGCCAAGCGCTTTCTCCTCGAAGGCATGACCAACTATCCGGAGATGACGGGGCGTCGCCGTCTGAATGCCGCGCACCAGATCGAGATCGTGGGCGAGAAGCTCCGCAGTATGATGCCGTGGATCACTGCCAACAAGCTCGTGGACAGGAGCAAGAACTGAGAAATCAGGAGTCAGGAGTCAGGAGAGAACCATACCGCATGATGAAAAACTATGGCATACCCGTTGCCTCCGAAGGATGGCCGTTCATCCTTCCGCTGGCGCTCGTTACGGCGCTGCTGTTCGCCTTCGGCTGGAAGAACACGGCTTTTGCTTCGCTGGTGCTGACGCTTTTTGTGCTGTTCTTTTTTCGCGACCCCGAACGTCTCGCCCCGAAAGGGGAGGGCCTCGTGCTCTCGCCTGCCGACGGCAGGGTGATCGTGATCAAGGACGTTTACGAGCCTGATTATTTGAAGCAGGACGTGAAACAGGTCAGCATCTTTCTCTCTGTGTTCAATGTGCATGTGAACCGGGCGCCGGTCGGCGGCATTGTGGAAACCGTGAAGTACAACCCCGGCAGGTTCCACGTTGCCGCGGTGGAAAAAGCCTCGCTCGAGAATGAACAGACCGGAATGGTCATTGTTCACGGAAAGCAGAAGATCCTCGTCAAGCAGATCGCCGGGCTCATTGCCCGTCGTATCGTATGCTATGCCAAACCCGGCGACGCATTGGCGTCCGGAGAGCGGTATGGCCTGATACGCTTCGGTTCCCGGGTCGACCTTTTCCTTCCCCGGGACACGGAGCTGAAGGTCAAGGTGGGCGACCGTATCAAGGGCGTCCGGGACATCATCGGGGTGTTGAAATGAGAAAAGGCGTTTATATTCTTCCCAATCTGATTACGATGCTGAGCTTGTTCTCGGGTTTTTACGCCATTGTGGCGGCGCTCAATTCCGACTATGAACGCGCGGCATGGGCGATCATGATCGCATCGGTTTTTGATGTGTTGGACGGCTGGGTCGCGCGGCTGACCCATACGGCGACGCGGTTCGGCATCGAGATCGACTCCCTCTCGGACGTGATCTCCTTCGGTGTCGCTCCGGCTATCCTGGTCTACACGTGGACGCTGTCGTCCTTTGGGAAGGCCGGCTGGCTCGGTGCTTTCTTTCTGGTCGCGTGTGCCGCGCTCAGGCTGGCGCGGTTCAATGTGCAGATGGGCAGCGCTGAGAAAAAGCATTTTACCGGGCTTCCGACGCCTGCCGCGGCGCTTGTTATCGCCACGACCGTGCTTGCCTATGACGAGCTCATCCGGATACTGGAACAGCTGCAGCTGTCGCAGCTGGCGGATATGGTGGGCAAGGACTACTGGGTGCTGGGCCTGACGTTCCTGCTGGCCGCGCTCATGGTGAGCAATATCACCTATCACGGGCTGAAAGAGGCCAATTTAAAGGAACGGCGTCCCTTTGGAATCCTGGTCGGCATTGCGGCGTTCCTTGCGGTTGTTGCCTATCATCCTTCGCTGGTGCTGTTCCTGGTATCCATGTTGTATGTGGGAACGGGTCTGGCGGAAGCGCTGTATGTTCTGCTCCGGAGGAAACCGAAGGAAGCTGCGGCTTAGTCCCCTCCTGATCGCAATAGCTGCCATGACGGTGAGTTGACTGAGAGATCCGCACATGCAGATCTCTTTTTCTTTTTTTGAATTATGAACGGTTGAACCTGTTGTCTGCATTGTGACCTGTATCCGGGCCGTGCAGTGGAGGAGTGTATGAGCGCTATCGTTAAAATATTCGATACTACGCTTCGCGACGGCGAGCAGTCCCCGGGCGCGAGCATGAACACCGCGGAAAAGATCGAGATCGCACGTCAACTCGTGCGTCTCGGTGTTGATGTTATTGAGGCCGGTTTCCCGGTTTCCAGCCCCGGCGATTTTGAAAGTGTGCGAAGGATCGGCGCCGAGGTCGGCGATGCCGTTGTGGTCTGCGCGCTCTCTCGCGCCGTGGCGAAAGATATTGAGGTAGCCGCTGACGCGCTCGCTACGGCAAAACGTCCTCGTATCCATACGGGGATCGGCGTTTCTGAAAGTCATCTCAAACACAAGCTCAAGATCAGCCGTGAAGTGGCGCTGGAACGGGCTATTGCCGCGGTCAAGTACGCGCGTTCCTTGGTTGCGGATGTTGAGTTTTACGCTGAAGATGCGGGCCGCGCCGAACCGGTTTTTCTCTATCGCATGGTTGAGGCGGTCATCAAGGCAGGCGCCACCGTCGTTAACATCCCGGATACGACCGGCTATACCTATCCCGAAGAGTTCGGTGCGCTCATCAAAGGCCTCCGGGAAAACGTGCCCGGCATCGGGAACGTTACGCTGGCGGTACACTGCCATAACGACCTCGGCATGGCCACGGCCAATGCGCTCGCCGGCGTGAAGAATGGGGCAGGGCAGGTCGAGTGCACCATCAACGGCATCGGCGAACGCGCCGGGAACACCGCCATGGAAGAGGTGGTCATGGCTTTGCGCCAGCGGCGCGATTATTTCGGCGCTGACACGAACATCAATGCAAAAGAGATCATTCGCACCTCGCGGCTGGTCTCGTCGATCACCGGGATCGTCATTCAGCCGAACAAGGCGATCGTGGGAGCAAACGCCTTTGCCCACTCCTCCGGGATACATCAGGACGGTGTGCTCAAGGAGCGTTCCACGTACGAGATCATCGACCCCGCGGATGTCGGTGCGGGCGGATCTTCCATCGTGCTCACTGCCCGTTCGGGGCGCCATGCGTTGCGTCACCGGATCACCGAGCTCGGCAGTGAATTGCCTGAGGCGGAGTTTGAACGCGTCTACGAGGCCTTCCTCGCCCTCGCGGACAAAAAGAAGGAAGTATTCGATGAGGACATTGAGGCGCTTATCTCCGATAAAGTAAAAAATATCGCCGAGGTGTATGTTCTTAAGAACCTTAAAGCGGAAAGCGGTACGGGAATTACTCCCATTGCAACGGTGGAATTGCTGGTGAACGGAACGAGCGTAAAACAGACCAGCACAGGCGACGGACCGGTTGATGCCGTGTACCGGACCATCGCCGCGATTACGGGTACCAAAAGCACGCTCGACGCCTATCTGGTGAAAGGTATTACGGGCGGTACTGATGCTCTCGGCGAAGTGACCGTGAAGGTTGAGGAAGCAGGCAAGAAGGTCGCGGGCCATGGCGCTGATACGGACATCATTGTGGCGAGCGCCAAGGCTTATGTGAACGCACTGAATAAGCTGGAATACTGGAAACAGGGAAGGCCGAAAAGCAGTTAATCCGGTTTTCGCGGATCGTCGTTGTCGAATAAATGGAAAATTATGAAAGGTCCCCTCAGTGGGGCCTTTTTGTTTGAAGCGATGAAAATTCTCTGTGCGTTACTCATAGACGATTCATTGCTTGCCCTTTGCCACTATTTGTAGTAGAGTTTTCAAGCAGTTGCCCCGTTTCAGATCATTAGGATAATCATGGCTTTAGTAAAGAGCGCTGAGCATCCCGGAGTTGTTCCATGAAAGAACAAACTATCAACGTCAATCGCAATCACGCTGGAAGTCGCGGCTATAGCGCAGAGGCTGGGAACAAGCGCGGAAACGTTACACTATAACAAAGGGGTGACCCTACGGGGTCGGAATTCTCAAGTCGAGCCTTACCCGATAGTTGACAAATGACATCATAGGGTATAATATGCCATATATGAAGGCGGAGCTTTTATTCCACCGGAAGAACATAGAAAAGAGCGGCGATATTGTCGAGATGAAGATATGGAAGGTCCCGACTTCAAAAGACAAACCGCATGGCCTGAAATATTCCCTTGTTTATATCCGTGAAGGCAAAAGAGTCATCGGATATGACAACGCGGAAGGCAGAGGCGATCATAGGCATCATGGTCAGAGAGAGTATCGGTATCAGTTCAGTGACGTGGATTCCCTGGTCGAAGATTTTTTAAGGGATGTGGACATGGCACGGCGAGGTGAATTATGAACGTGAAGAAGATCGACATAGGCATCAAGGGGCTGGCGGAAAGTCTGAAGGATTTTTCCGAAGCCTGGAAAAAAATCTCATCCGGCAAGAAGGTGAGGAAAGAGGAAGGCATTTACTTCGACTCCATCGACACCATGCGGGCGGTCCTTACCAATAACAGGCTGTTGATCCTGAAAACGATTCGTGAACGCAAGCCGGGCTCTGTGTATGAGCTGGCGAAGATACTGAATAGGGATTTGAAGAATGTCAACCAGGACCTGAAAATGCTTTCCGAAGTAGGGCTGGTCACGCTCGAAAAGACTGAGGCGGACAAGAAACGGGTTGTTCCGCACGTTGATTACGCGAAAATACTGCTGGAAATTCCGGTATAGAGTATGCCAAATGGGCAACACCGTGGAGGTGCTCGAAGATAGCGAGTCTGTCCCGAAAGTTTCATTCGAGGTTGTGGGCAAAGCGAAAAGAGCAAGAGGTTCCCTTGATACTGCCATAGCGACTGAAAACTTGAAGAACAAGGATAAATAAAAAGCCACTAAGCTGTCATTGCGAGGAGCGCAGCGACGCGGCAATATCGCTCATGATGAGAGCCTGCATGAGCAAGTTCACGGATTACATCGATGGTTTCGCGGATAAGACCTTGAAGCCGGCCAAAGATGAGTTGATGATAAAGGGCTGGAGGGGCAACGTAAGAAACAATTGTCTCGGAGAAGAGGACTGTGGCAGTTATGCAACGTAAGTAACAACGTCCCCAAAAAGTCAATGCTCGTCGGGTATCAACGTCCCGAAGTCCGCACTGTCAACGTCCCGAAGTCCGCACTGCGTCTCCGGGGTTTTTACATGGTTTTCCACCTGCACGATCTCGAGAATGGTGATAAGCTGTTTCTGCTTGACCGTTATCGGATCGGTAAAACAAACTTGGAGAAAGGGGAAAAAATATTCTTGTACTTTGTGCTTCAACCATGATATAGTTTCTCTCAACGGATTCATTGGCGCTCCTTTTGTTTTAGTTTGTCCGTATCCGCAAACAAATCATAACAGAAGGAGTGCTTTTTTACTTCAAAAAAATGCTTTCCCCGCCAATAAAATCACTTATCTAAAGACTTTTGCAAGATGCTC
>JAYTJE010000031.1:0-15365 GCA_043731355.1 Nitrospirota bacterium | reverse complement strand
ACCCGCCATGATCCCGGCGATCGCGAGGCCGTCGTACCCGAATTTCTGGATGACGCCGTAAATGATCACGATGAATGCGCCCGTGGGGCCGCCGATCTGTACGCGGCTTCCGGAGAGGAGCGCGATCACGAACCCGCCGATAATGGCGGTGTACAGCCCCTGCTCGGGGGTGACGCCCGAGGCGATGGCGAAGGCGATGGCCAGCGGCAGGGCGACGATGCCGACAATGATGCCCGCCGTCAGGTCCTTGTAAAATACCGGGAGAGAATATCCTTGTTTCAGCACCGTGATGATCTTTGGTTTTAATCTTGATTCGGACACTTTTAAAAGACTCCTTTCAGATATATGCGCCATGGTTTCCATGACGCAACGCGCAAGCGAACAAGCCGTAGCCAAATACCCTCTTCTTTGAGGGATGAGGTGAGGACGGGTTTCCTGCCTGCTTTTTTTAAACTGCGTTGGTGCGGGTTTGGTAGAGTGCGTCTACGTGAGGAATGGAAGCGGACTATTTCCCAATAGGCTGAAGACTATCAAATCCATGCCGGGCGCGCCGCGCGGGCCCGGGCGGCATCAGGTGCAGGAAAGCGCGGCGGAGAGAGCAGCGCGCAACAAGCGATCAAAAAAAATTACTTGCATTCTGTATCATTTGCCTTTATCATCACATCCGTTTGAATGCCTCACTATTTACCACAACCAGCCCGGCCTGTCAAGAAGGGATATGACGGGCAATGTCTTAAGGGGGGATTGAAACGCTTTCCGCACTGTTCGTCGCATCGGTTGCTTTGCTCGCTACGGCGGGGCTGTCGCCGCTTTTCTTTCCGCGCTCGAAGCGGTTTGCAATTCTTTCCTTTTCGCTCGGCGCGCTCGCCGGCCTGACGCTCGCGGCCTTTTCAACCGGCGCGCTGGCAAGCGGGGCCCCGGTCAAATTCGGGCTTTCCGCGGGCCTCTTTCCGACCGAGCCTCCCGCGTTCCTGATCGACGCGCTCTCGGCTTTTTTCTGCCTCATCCTTTCAATCCTGCTGACTGCCATCTCCCTTTATTCGGTCCGCTACCTGGACCATTACGACGGCACCGCCGTTGGGGTCCTGGCCGGGTTCTTTCATCTCATTGTCCTCTCGATGCTGATGGTCTTCTCGGCGGACAACAGCTTCCAGTTCCTGATCGCCTGGGAACTGATGACGCTCTTCGCTTTTTTCCTCGTGCTGTATGAATACCGGAAGGAACAGGCCGTGCGCGCGGGCGGATATTACATCGGCGTGAGCCATTTCGGCGCCCTGTTCCTGATCGCGCTGTTCATTCTCCTGCAGAAGTTTTCCGGGACCATTCTCTTTTCCCAGACCGCGGCCCAGCTTGCGCATTTCCCGCGCTGGTCGCTCAATTTCATTTTCCTCGCGGCGCTTATCGGCTTCGGCTGCAAGGCCGGCATCTTTCCGCTCCACATCTGGCTGCCGCTGGCCCATCCGGTTGCGCCGTCGAACGTGTCGGCCCTCATGTCGGGCATGCTGATCAAAACGGGCATTTACGGCCTGCTCAGAATACTGCTGATCGTCCACGGGTCAGCCGAACTGTGGTGGGGCGTTCTGCTGCTCGCCGTCGCTTCGATTTCGGCCCTGCTCGGCGTCATGTATGCGCTGATGGAGCACGACCTCAAACGGCTGCTCGCGTACCACAGCATCGAGAACATCGGGATCATCCTGATCGGCGTGGCCATGGCGCTGATCTTCGGCTTCTTCAATATGCCCGTGCTGGCCGGCTTTGCCCTGACCGCGGGGCTCTTTCACACGCTGAACCACGCGGTGTTCAAGGCGCTCCTGTTCCTCGGCGCGGGCGGAGTGCACAGCGCAACGCACACGCGCGATATGGAGCAGCTGGGCGGCCTGGCCCGGCTGATGCCCTGGACCGCCGCCGCGTTTCTGATCGGCGCGCTTTCCATCTCGGCCATTCCGCCGCTGAACGGTTTTGTGAGCGAATGGATGACCTTTGTTTCGATCATCCAGGTGTACCGGATCGAGCAGGTGCCGCAGGCGCTCCGGATCATCGTCCCGCTGGCGGGCGCCATGCTGGCGCTTACCGGCGCGCTCGCCGCTGCCTGCTTTGTGAAGGTCTTCGGCATCGTTTTCCTCGGGACGCCCCGCTCCGAAAAGGCGCTGCACGCGAAAGAACTGCCGGTTTCGATGCGGGCGGCGCAGCTGCTGCTGGCCCTGATCTGTATTGTCACCGGGGCTTTCCCGTTCCTGGTGATCAACGCCACGGCGGGCGTCCGAACGGCCTTTTTCGGTCCGGAAGCGCTTATCTCGGCGGGCGCCGGGTTCCTTGCCGCCCCCGGCGGCGCGGGGACCATCTCGACGCTCGCGGTGTTCGGCGCGCTCTTTTTCTTCCTGACCGCGGGGCTGCTCCTGACTCGCGCTTTCGGAAAAGGCAGGACCTCCGAACAGATCACGTGGGCCTGCGGCGGCGAGGCCGGCGGCAGGCACCAGTACACGGCCACGGGTTTCTCGAAGCCGATCCGCAGGATCTTCAGCGCTCTCTACCAGCCGAAAAAACAGATTGTCGTGGACACGGGCGATAGCAAATATCAGGTCCGCTCCATCAAGTTCCACGGCATGACGCAAAACGTCTTTGAACGCTATCTGTATCATCCGCTCATCGACGGCGTCAACCGGATTTCCCAAAAGGTCTTCGACCGGCAGGAGGGCAACATCAACGGCTATCTGGCCTATATCTTCCTGCTGTTTATCCTGATGCTGCTCGTCGGAGGCTCGCGATGATGTTTCTGCCCGGCGCGCTCCAGGTCCTGACGCTGCTGCTGCTCGGACCGCTTTTTTCGACCTTCATCAGGAAGGTCCACGCCCGGATCCAGGGCAGGCAGGGGCCGCCGCTGCTGCAGGGGCATTACGATATTCTCAAACTGCTGCGCAAGGACCGCGTTTATTCGGTCCGGTCGTCTTTCGTGACGCGCCTCACGCCGGCGGTCAATTTCGCGGTGGTATGCGTCGCGGCCCTGATGGTCCCGGTGCTCAGCACCGAGGTCCCGTTCCATTTCGCGGGCGACTTCATCTTCTTCATCTACCTCTTCGGCCTGGCGCGTTTTTTAACGGCGCTCACCGGCCTGGACGCGGGCTCCACCTTCGGCGGCATGGCGTCGAGCCGCGAGATGACCCTCTCGTCCCTGGCCGAACCGGCGATCCTGCTTGGGTTCATTGTGGTCTCGACCGCGGCCGGAAGCATGGACATCTCGGTCATGACGGCCCAGCTCATCCACCTGCCGGGCAAATACCTGAACCCTTTTTTCATCCTGACGCTCCTGTCCTTTTCCATCGTCATCATGGCCGAAAATGGAAGGGTGCCGTTCGACAACCCCGCAACGCACCTTGAGCTCACGATGATCCACGAGGGCATGGTCCTCGAGCTGTCGGGCCGGGACCTCGGCGTTTTTCAGCTGGCCCACGGTATGCGGCTGCTTGCGCTCACGGTGGTCGCGCTGGACGTCTTTTTCCCGTTCGGCCTCGCTACGGAATTCACGGCCTCCGCCCTAACCGTTTCGTTCGGCGCCCTGCTTTTGAAGCTCTTCATCGCCGGCGTGGCCGTGGCGTACGTTGAAACCGCGAACGCCAAGTACCGTCTGTTCCGTTTGCCCGACCTGCTGACCCTGGCGTTTGCGCTTTCGCTCATCGCGCTGATCGCCTATTATGCGACGGAGGTGGCCGGTGTCCGCTGACCTTCTGTTTGAAACGCGGTTGATCGACCTGATCTATGTCCTGGCCCTGGCCGCGGTGCTCTGGGCCGTGGCGAGTTCGGGAGTCCCGTCCATGATCCGCCTCTTCGGGCTCCAGTCTTTTCTGCTTGCCTGCGGCACGGCGCTTATCGCCCGCGTGGCCGGAGAGCCGCACCTGTACATCGCGGCCCTCTTCACGATCGTGTTCAAGGTCTTCCTGATCCCGCTGGTGCTGACGTACGTCATGAACCGGCTCAAGATCAGGAAGGAGATCGAGGACTACATCAACATCCCGTCTTCCCTGGTCCTCTGCGCGCTGCTCACCATCGTCGCCTACGCCGTGACCCTTCGCGTGATCCAGGCGCGGGCGCCGTTCAATGTGGCGGGCGTGTTCGCCGTGGCGCTCGCGATCATGCTGATCGGCTTTTTTATCATGGTGAACCGCAAAAAGACCCTGACCCAGATCATCGGCCTCATGTTTGTCGAAAACGGCGTGTTTCTCGCGGCCGTGGCCATGACCTACGGGATGCCGCTTTTGGTCGAGTTCGGCATATTCTTTGACGTTTTCGTGGCCACTCTGATCATGGGGATCATGCTGTTCAAGATCTGGGACACCCTTTCCGACATGGATTACAAGGAGAACCTGTGACGGCCCCCGAAACCCTGCTCATCATTACCGGAGCGCTGGCCCTGCTTTCCGCGGCGCTGCCGTGGCAACGCGCCATCAATGCCGCGAACGTCGCGGGCTACCTTGCCTACGGGGCGGTCACCGCGCTCTTCGTCCAGGCCCATCTCGCGGGGACTGACGGGCCCGCGGCCGGGCCGTTTCATCACGACGCCCTGACCTTGCTCATTCTGATGGTCCTTTCACTCGTGGGCCTTGCCGGCGCGCTGTATTCAGCGCCCTTTATCGCCGGGGAAATAAAGCGCCACGGCCTCGGTCCTTTCAAGTACCGCAAGTACTTCGCGCTGTATAATCTCCTGTTTTTCGCCATGACCCTGTTAGTGCTGGCGGACAACATCGGCGTCATGTGGGTGTCGATCGAAGCCACCACCCTGGCCTCGGCCCTGATGGTCAGTTTTGACAACCGGCATGAATCGGTCGAGGCGGCCTGGCGGTATCTGCTGATCTGCTCCATCGGCATCGTCTTTGCGCTCTTCGGCACGGTGCTCACGTACTATGCTTCGAGCCACGCGGGGGGGGCGGAGAGCGGCAGCCTAAGCTGGAGAACGCTGCTGACAAGCGCCGCGACGATCGATCCGGCGTCCATGAAATTCGCCTTTCTGTTCCTGCTGCTGGGCTACGGCACCAAGGCCGGGCTCGTGCCGATGGCGCGGTGGAAGCCGCGGACCTACGGCGAGGCGCCGTCTCCGGTCAGCGCCGTGCTTGCGGGCGGGCTCGTGGCGTGTTCGCTGTATACCCTCGTGCGGTTCGCGGTCCTCTGCGGCGCCGTGCTCGGCGCGTCCACGGTCAGCCGTTACCTTGTTTTCTTCGGTATCATTTCCGTGGCCTTCTCCGTGCCGCTCATCATCGCCGAGAACGACGTGAAGCGCATCTTCGCCTACTCCAGCATCGAGCACGTGGGGATCATCACGGTGGGGCTCGGCTTCGGGACTTTCTTCGGCGTCTACGGCGCGCTGCTCCATATCCTGAACAACGCGGTGATGAAAACGGCGCTCTTCCTGTCGGCAGGCAACTTAGTGAGCGCGACCGGAGAAAAAGACGTGCGGAGGCTGTCGTGCATGATCAGGAGCACGCCGCTCATGACGATCGGGTTCCTTGCCGCCGTGGTGGCCGTGACCGCCATGCCGCCGTTCTCCCTGTTCCTGTCCGAGTTCAATATCATCCGGGGCGGCATCCAGTCGGGGAATTACCTCCCCGTGGGCATCCTCATGCTCGCGCTCTTTCTGGTGTTCACCGCGTTCTACGTGAAGTTCTCCAGGGTCGCCTTCGGCGACGAGTGCAAAGCTGACGCGCGGCCGGTTGCGAGAATACAACAAATCATTCCGGTCGTGCTGCTTGTTCCGACGCTGTTGCTCGGTTTCTACATACCCGAGCCGCTCCACCGTCTTTTGGTTGAGGCGGCCGGTCTGTTCGGGGTGAGTCCATGAGAAGCAAGGTCTACACCTTCATCCACGCCTACAACGCCACGCACGACAACGGGAACGAATATACCGTGACGGTGAGGCCCGAGGACCTGATCAAAACCGCGAAGTTCGCGCACCGGGAGCTGCGCGGCGTGGTGAGCTCGGTGTTCTGCATTGAGGAGCGGAAGGGCTACACGCTGCTGGTTGTCTTCTCGGTCCGGTCGTCCGGGCTTTTCATTATTCTGCGGTGTCATTCCGATGCGGCCCGGTTCCCGGCGATCTCGCCCGCGATGCACGCGGCGGCCTGGTTCGAGCGGGAGATACAGGACCTTTTCGGCGTTGTCATGGAGGGCCATCTCGATCCGCGGCCGCTCATGCTCTTCCCGGAAAACTGGCCGGCCGGGCAGCACCCGCTCCGGAAGGACTATCCCGCCGGCTTTCGGCCGCTGGTCCACGCCGGGGAATTCGCGTACCAGCGGGTGGAAGGCGAGGGAGTGTATGAGATCCCCGTGGGGCCGGTGCACGCGGGAGTGATCGAGCCGGGCCACTTCCGGTTTTCCGTGGCGGGCGAGCCGGTGATCGAGCTTGAGCCCCGGCTTTTCTGGAAGCACAAGGGGCTTGAGAAACAGTTCGAGGGCAAAGACCCGATGGCCATGGTCGCGCTTGCCGAGCGGATCTCGGGCGATGAGTCCTTCAGCCATGCGTTTGCCTATATTCATGCCATCGAGCGGATCTGCGGCGTTTCCGTCCCCCTGCGGGCCGAGTATCTGCGCGGCCTCGCGGCGGAGCTTGAGCGGGCGTCCCTGCATCTCTTCGACATCGGCAACATCTGCGTGGGCACGGCGTTCTATATGGGGTCGGCCTGCCTCTGGCGGCTGAAGGAAGCGCTCATGCGCGAGTGCGGCCGGTTGTTCGGCAGCCGCTTTCTGCGCGGCGTGGTCTGTCCCGGCGGCGTGGTCAGGGACATTTCAGACGGTGACCTCGCCTCACTCAACGCGTTTCTGGCCCGCACCCTTGTTGAGGCGGATTCCATCATAAAAATTATGTTCGCCAGCTCGTCGATTACGGACCGGCTCAGGACCACGGCGCCGCTCCGGCGCGAGACAGCGCTCGATTTCGGGACCGTCGGCGTGGTTGCGCGAGGGTCTGGAATAGGGTTCGACGCGAGGTTCCATATTCCCTATTCCGTGTACCGCATTCACCGGCCGAACGTGGTGGTCGAAACCGACGGAGACGTGCAGGCGCGGATCCTGGTGCGCGTGGGCGAGCTGCGGGAATCCATCCGGTATATCGGCACACTGATCGCCGCTATTCCCGAGGGGCCGGTTGCGGTTGCGGTTGACGGCGCTGACGACGGCGGCGCGCTGGGTTGGGCCGAGGCCCCGCGCGGCATGGTCCTGTTCTGGGTGGAAATGCGGGAGGGGAAGCTCAGCCGCGTAAAAATCACCTCGCCATCGTTCCTGAACTGGCACGCCATGCCCCAGGCCATCTCGGGCATGATCATCCCCGACTTCCCGCTGCTGAACAAGAGCTTCGGCTTGTCCTATTCCGGGTGCGACGGGTAAAGGAACAACCATTATATGTTCGCGATCATCAAAAAATATCTGACCACCCCGGCGGCCACTGAGCCGCTCCGGGAGCTTCTTGCCGAGGCCGAGGCGGGGAGGACCGAAGTGCCCCGGCTGGAGTCCGGCAGGTGCGACGGCTGCGGCGCCTGCGTTGCGGCCTGCCCCGCGAAAGCGCTCGAACTGCATACCGCTGCGCAGGGCGGGGAGTTCCTCATTCGCGGAGAGCTCTGCCTCCGCTGCGGCAACTGTCTTGCCGCCTGCGGCCGGGGCGCGCTGTCGTACGGCTTCCGGCTGCCGATTGCCGCGCGGGACAAGGCCGCGTTTCTGCAGCGCCATCGGAACGAGAACGGGCGTTTCCTTTCCGCCGGGCCGGCCGCGGAGAGTCCCGGCATCAACCCGGATGCGGACGCGCTCCGCACCCTGCTCCGCCGCTCCTTCCAGTTCCGCGAAATTGATTCAGGCTCCTGCAATGCCTGCGACGTGGAAGTGAACATGCTGACCGTGCCGCAGTACGATCTGGAGCGGTTCGGCATAAGCTCCACGGCCTCTCCCCGGTTCGCCGACGCGGTCCTGATAACCGGCCCGGTCACCCGGAACATGAAGCTCGCGTGTGAACGGACCTACGCGGCGGTCCCCGCGCCCAAGCTCGTCATCGCGATGGGAAGCTGCGCCATCTCCGGCGGGATCTATCGCGGCAACTACGCCGTGCTGGACGGCGCCGAGAGCGCCATGCCGGTGGACGTTTTCATTCCCGGCTGTCCGCCTTCGCCCCAGGCGCTGCTGTACGGTCTGCTGCTCGCGGCCGGCGCGCTGCCGGTGCGATGAAAATCAGGAACTCATCGTGTCGAAGGCGGAGGGACCGGAGACACTTGAAAAAGAAACGCTCCCTGTGATAGTATGGCGCCGGTACCCGCGCGAGACGGCAGCGGTCCGCTTTGTTCGCGTCGCAGGGGCGTTTTTCTCATAACGGAACAGAAAACGAGGTGGCAGCGTGGTCCTTACACCGGTCGGCCTCATCGCTTTATCGTTCGCGGCGCTTCTGCTGCTGCTCGCGCTGACGCCGTTGCTGCGCCGCCGCCAGCGTCTCCTGATCACCGTCGGTTTTTCCTGCGCCACCATCGCCTCTTTTCTTGCCGCTGCCGCGGGCGTCTGGACCGTGGCAAGCAACGGCATGTTCCAGGTCATTATTCCCCTCGGGCTTCCCGATCTCCCGTTTCATCTGCGGCTTGACGCTTTGTCCGGTTTTTTTCTCATGGTCGTCGGCCTGCTGTCCACCTTTGTGTCCATCTATTCCATCGGGTATGTCAAAGCCTTTCTGGGTCACCGGTCGATCACCAGCCTGGTGGTTTTTTATGTCCTGTTCCTGGCAGGGATGCTGCTGGTCGTTCTGGCGGACGACGCCTTGTTCTTCCTGATCGCATGGGAACTAATGGCGGCAGCCTCATATTATCTGGTGCTCTTTGAAGACGAACATGTCGAGAACAGAAGGGCCGCATTCCTGTATCTTGTCGTGGCCCATGTGGGCGCGATCGCCATCCTCCTGTCCTTTGGCATCATGGCGGGGCTTGCGACCGGGTTCTCGGGATTCCAAAGTTACACCTTCGACGCCATGCGCGAGACGGAACTGCCCGCGGGGCTGGCAACGGCGGCATTTCTGCTCGCCTTCTTCGGGTTCTCCGCCAAGGCCGGTGTGATCCCGCTTCACATCTGGCTGCCCGAGGCCCACCCGGTGGCGCCCTCGAACGTCTCCGCGCTCATGAGCGGCGTGATGCTCAAGACCGCCATCTACGGCATGGTGCGGGTCATCTTCGACCTCATCGGCGTATTCCCCTGGTGGTGGGGCGCGCTCGTATTGGTGTTCGGCCTGGTTTCCGCGGTCCTGGGCGTGCTCTATGCCCTGATGCAGCATGACCTGAAGCGGCTCCTCGCGTACCATTCCGTGGAGAACATCGGCATCATCCTTATCGGCCTCGGTCTTGCGATGATCTTCAGCTCCTTCGACATGACCCTGCTGGCCGCCCTGGCGCTTATTGCAGGACTCTATCACACGCTCAACCATGCCATGTTCAAGGGGCTGCTCTTTATGGGAGCGGGCGCGGTGCTTCACGCCACGCACGAGCGGAACATGGAAGAGATGGGCGGACTGATCCGTTTCATGCCCTGGACAGCCGCCTTGTTCCTGGTCGGGTGCGTATCGATCTCCGCGCTCCCGCCGTTTAACGGATTTGTCTCGGAATGGCTGACGTATCAAGCTTTTCTGCTGTCACCAGCGCTCCCCAGTCCGCTCCTGAATATGCTTATCCCGCTGGGGGCCGCGCTCCTTGCGCTGACGAGCGCGCTTGCGGCCGCCTGCTTTGTGAAAGCATTCGGCGTGACCTTTCTGGGGAGCCGGCGCGGGCACCATCAGTCAGGTGTGCATGAGGTGCGCTGGTCCATGCGCATCGGCATGTTGTTGACCGCGGTTACCTGCTTTCTCCTCGGCGTCTTCCCGGCCTACCTGATAAAGTTGATGGACCCCATTGCCGATTATCTGGTTGGCGGCACGATCTCTTCATCAGCGGCGGGGTTCGGCTGGATGTGGCTGACCCCGATCTCCCATGAGCGGGCGTCCTATTCAGCGCCCCTGGTTTTCGCGGGGATCCTCGCCGTGGTGTCCGTAACGTATCTTCTGCTGCATATTCGTTCCGGCGCCATCAGACGTGCGCCGCTCTGGGACTGCGGTTTTGAAAAGATAACCAGCCGGATGCAGTACACCGCCACGTCCTTTGCCATGCCCCTGCGAAGGATCTTCGGTTTTCTCTTCAGCATAAAAGAGCATGTGCGCCGGCTTCCGGAGACCGCGCACCGGGCTTTCCCCGAACAGGTGCAGTATCATCTTCGGGTGCGGGACCGCTTCTGGATCTGGATCTACCAGCCGATCGGGGACGCGAGCTTCTGGATCTCGCGCAGGATCGGGCGAATGCAGCATGGCCGCATTCAGGTGTATCTCATTTATTCGTTCGTGACGATCATTGTGCTGCTGATCTTTTCGTGATGAATGTAGGTAAGAATATATAATGATAGTCTCGCAAGAAGCCGGATTTAACCGCAGAGGACGCAGAGGGAAAAGCAGGCGAGGAAGGCAACGACGATGATTCAGTCTTTTATCTTAAAACACGGGCGTGGAATTTGATGTTGCCGTTCTCTGCGTCCTCCGCGGTGAAAAAAGATCTTGCAGCTTTTTATCTTGTATGCATAGCATCTGAGGACTGCCGGTGAATATTCATCCCTTCCTTATAGAAGTTGCACAGGTCGTGCTTCTGCTTCTCCTTGCCCCGCTGTTCGCAGGCTGGGTGAAGATGGTGAAGTGCTGGTTTCAGAACAGGACCTCGCCGAGCCTGTTCCAGCCGTACCGGGACCTTCGCAAGCTGTTTTCCAAAGACATCGTGCTGGCGGAGAATGCATCATGGATCTTCCGGTTCACGCCCTACCTCGTGTTCGGGGTCTCGGTCATGGCAGGGAGCATCATCCCCGCGTTGTCAACGGACCTGCCGCTCTCGGCAATGGCCGATGTTATCGTGCTGGTGGCGCTTTTTGCCATCGCCCGGTTCTTCACGGCGTTGGCCGGCATGGACATCGGCACCGCGTTCGGCGGCATGGGGTCGAGCAGGGAAATGACCATCGCTTCCCTTGCCGAGCCCGCCATGCTGATGGCCGTATTCGCGGTGTCGCTCGTGGGCAAGTCCACCTCCCTGTCTCAGATGACCACGGTCATCTCCCAGGGGGGGCATGCGATGCTCAGACCGTCGCTCGTGTTTGCGCTTTTGTCGTTCATTCTTATTGCTCTTGCCGAAACGGGAAGGGTGCCGGTGGACAATCCGGCCACGCATCTGGAACTGACCATGATCCACGAAGCCATGGTCCTTGAATATTCCGGCAGGCACCTGGCACTGATCGAATGGGCCGGGATGATGAAATTGTATCTGTTCGTCGTTCTCGGTATCGCGGCCTTCTTCCCCTGGGGGATCGCCATGAATGACGACCTGCTTCTCGTCTTCGCGGCGCTTATTGCGCTGCTGCTTAAATTAGGATTTGTCGGGGTGGGGCTGGTGCTGATCGAGACCGGGCTCGCGAAGATGCGGATCTTCCGCATAACGGAATTTCTCGGGAGCGCTTTTCTTTTTGCCACGCTGGGAATGATGTCGTACTTCATGCTGGAATAGCGAGGGAACATGAATCCTTCCATTGCCGCTCAACTGAACAGTCTTCTTGCCGCATTGATCCTGCTCACCGCGTTTGCTCTGGTGGTGCAGCGAAGGATGAATGCTTTGCTCCATATCTTCGCCTGGCAGGGGTTCCTGCTTGCCGTGAGCACCGCTGTTGTCGGGTTCGTAGGCGGTGCGCACCATCTTTACATTTCTTCGCTCCTGACGCTTTCGGTGAAGGTCGTTCTGCTGCCCTACATTCTTCATAAACTGATCCAGAAGCTGAAGATCCATAAAGAGATCGATTCGCTCATCAATATCCCGACCACCATGCTCATCGGCATCGTGCTCGTGATCTTTTCGTACCATCTCACCGCTCCCATCCGGGAACTTTCGACCTTAGTCACCCGTTCGACCATTGCCGTGGCCCTTGCCACCTTCATGCTCGGCTTTCTCATGATGATCACCAGAAAGCACGCGGTGACGCAGATCATCGGGTTCCTTGCCATGGAGAACGGCCTGCTGTTTGCCGCGACGAGTGCGACCTACGGCATGCCCTTAGTGGTGGAATTGGGTGTGGCACTCGACCTTTTAATAGCGGCCTTCATCTTCGGCATGTTCTTTTTCCATATCAGCACCACCTTCGACAGCCTCGATGTCGACCAGATGGCGAGGTTGAAGGAAGAGGATTGATGCACGAGTACCCTTAATCATGACCTATTGGCCGTGATTTTACATTGAATTCCGGCGGGTGTACTGTATAATAACTACATGAAAACCATTGATACGACAGTAAACATTTCATTCAAATATCCCGCAACGGAAAAGAAGCTGTCTGCGCTCATCAAGTCAGGTAAGACGGAAGAAAAATACCTGTCGCATATTTTCGCCTTGTTCGCGGATGTGCCGGTGCCGGATATTCTTGCCTTTGCGGAAAAGTTTGACATCAGCCTCCCGGTTATCAAAACATATTACTTGAAACACGTAAAGAAGTATTACCCCAATCATGAATTGGAAGAGGTCTTTACCTTTAAATGATGAAATCGGCTGAATGGATCCCCCTCTTCGAACTTGCCATCAGAATCCTGTCTAACGAAAAGATTCTGAAAAGTCAGTGGTCTTTCGGAGGCGGGACCGCGCTCATGACTTACTACAACCACAGAAAAAGCAAGGACGTCGATATTTTTCTGCGCGATGTTCAGCTTTTAACCAGATTCACACCTCGATTAAATGATTATGTCGCCGAGCGAGTGGACGACTACACTGAGATGTCAAGCTGTCTGAAACTGAAGATAAAGCAGCAGGAAATTGACTTCATTGTCGCCCCTTTCTTGACACAAAATCCCACGGAAAAGAAACTCATATGCGGCACACAGGTGAATGTTGAGACGCCCGAGGAGATAGTAATCAAGAAGATTTTTTACAGAGCCGAAGTTTTCAAAACACGCGATGTTTTTGACTTGGCCGTTGTTATCAAGGACAAGGCGGATGGTCTGCTGGAAAATATTACTGTGTATCAAAGCAAAATTCCCGCTTTGCGGGGGCGGTTGAAAACCCTGAAACAAGTTTACGACATAGAATTGAAAGCTCTCGACATTATAGATCGCAGCATCGCGAAAGACGCACTTGGAGTTGTTCAGGAGTTTGTTGATGAATTAACATGAAGGGTTCGTCAGTAGAGGCTGAACTCGCGCGGAGCCGGTAGGTCGGGTAGAGCAGGCGAAACCCGACAAATGCTGTTGGGTTGCATGAATAAGTCTAAGAGGGTATTATGTCAGGAACGAGCATTGATATAGACGATAAGTTGATACAGGAAGGGCTCAAGATCACTCATTTGAAAACAAAAAAAGAGTTGGTGAATTTCGCATTACAGGAATTGATAAAACGGGAAAAAAGAAAACGCATCATGGAGCTCAAAGGCAAACTCCAGCTTGACATTGACTTAAACCAGATGAGGGCGGACAGAGTATGATCCTTTTGGCGGTTATTAGGAAAAGAGACAAGAGGGCAAATAAATGAAAGTCATAAAAGTAGAGAGCGACATATACAAAAAAGCCGAAAAGGCGTCTAAAGCGCAGGGTATCAAGACGAATGCTTTTATCGCACAGGCGCTGAAGCAGGGTCTTGATGTAATGACCGAGAGAAGCGTTCTCGATCTTTATCGTGCACGAAAAATAACCCTCCAGAGGGCAGCGGAAATGCTCACCGTGGATATATGGGAAATGATAGAAAAAGTGAAGAAGGCCGAGATACATCTGGATTACACTATGGAAGAATTGGCCGAGGACCTGAGATAAATGGCGGAGCGAATCGTCTGCAATGCCTCACCGCTTATCTTTCTCGCCAAGATAGACAAACTGTCACTCCTCGATGTCTATGAGCTTCATGTCCCTGCCCAGGTAGAAGCCGAAATCCTCAAAGGCGCCAAAAGAAAAAAACAAGACGCGGCAAAGATCGCCGATTATCTTCACGCAAGTAACATTATACCGGATAAAGTTTCTCTGCTGAGAGACCTGCCCCATTCTCTTGGTTCTGGAGAACGGGCCGTTATCAGCCTGGCGGTCAAGGAAAAGATCAATAAGGTCCTGATCGATGAGGCGAAGGCCAGGACAGTCGCCCGCTTTAACGGCCTCGCACCGAAAGGCACGCTTGGTGTACTGTGGGATGCTTATAAAGCCGGTTTCATCAGCAGAGACGCACTTGAGTTGCTGACATTTGATCTTATTCAGTACGGCTATCGTATTAAAGAAGAGCTTGTAGTCGAGTTTCTCAGAAAACTGAAGGTGGGGCAGAAGTAAGGCGGCAAAGTTATCAGCCCCATATGAGTGTGAAAGTGCCGTCGGGTTGGACCTGATGCAAAAGTACCCTCGCCCCTTGTGGGAGAGGGCGGACCTGTCCCGGTATCCCGACTCATCGGGATTTCGGGAGGGTGAGGGGGGGGAGTGGCTTGGACTCGCGCAGAGGCGCGGGGGCGCAGAGAAGACAGAAAATCGAAATAGTCGGGCAGGTCGCGCAGGCGCAGGCTTGTGAGCACACTATTTATAATAATTAACGTGATCACGGTTTGCACAGTTAATTGTTGATTTTCGCACAGATGAGGGGTATCCTCTTCCAAGGAGGAAGAGCGCAATGAGGGCCACGGTTACCATAGACAAGGATATACTCGATGAACTGGTGCATGAGAGCGGCCATAAGAACAAGGCAACCGCTGTGCGGGAAGCAGTGGCTGTCTACATCAGGCAAAGGAAGCGAGAAAAGATCAAAAGCATGAAGGGCAAGCTGAAGTTCGACAAGACCGCCGAGGAGCTCAGGCATTATGAGCGATAGGGTGCTTATTGACACCTCGGTATGGATCGCGTACTTCCAGACACATGCACCAACCGGCGTTTTGGAAAAAGTGGATGAATTGCTGTCGAACGGCGATATCCATGTTCCCAAAATCGTCTTGGCGGAGCTGATCCAGGGTGCGCATTCGGAGAAAGACATCGCGGTGATCCGGGAGTTCGTTGAGGCGTTTACGATCGTCGGTGAGAGCGCGAACACCTGGTTGGAGGCGGGAAGGCTTTCCTTTGCGCTTAAGAAAAAAGGTAAAACAGTAAACCTCTCTGATTGTTACATCTCGATCCTCGCGAGGGAACATAAGTGCTCGGTCATGACGCTGGACAAGCATTTTAAAGAGATACAGAAAGAAACGGGGTTAAAATTGCTGCCCTCGTAAAAAGTCTGTAAGTGTCTCTCCGAACGAAGTGAGGGGTCTCTCATCGTATTGATAAAGCGAGATTCTTCGCTTCGCTCAGAATGACAAATTGA
>JAYTJE010000030.1:0-4772 GCA_043731355.1 Nitrospirota bacterium | reverse complement strand
ATGAGCGCCAGTCTCCATCGAATGCTCTTTTTCATTACTTCGCCTCCTGCTGGATTCTTAAATAGTCTTCAGCCGCACAGTCGCCGGGCCGGAAAGGACGTTCAACCTCTTCGTGCCCCGCGCCTGAAGGGCAAAACCTGCGGTTACTCTTTCGGCTTTTCCGAACCTTCCGTGATCACATGGGCGACGGAACCGCGCGTGATCTTCACCTTCGTGTTGTCGGCGATCTTGACCGTCAGCGTGTCCGGCGCAAGGCCTTCCACCGTCGCGTAGATGCCGCCGCCGGTGATGATCTCATCGCCCCGTTTCAGCTCATCCACCATCTTCTTGTGCTCTTTCATCTTCTTCTGCTGCGGCCGGATGAGAATGAAATAGAAGATCGCGAAAATGACGGCCATCATGATGAGACCCGATGCGCCGCCGCCTGCCTGCGCCCCCGCGGCGCCGCCTGGTGCTCCCATTGCATACGCTGTCGCTATGAACATGTTTCCTCCTTAAGATAATTCAAGACTCAACATTCAAGACTCAAGACCCGTCCTTTTGAACATTGAATTTTGATTATTGAATGCAATTAGTTTTCCTGTCGTTTGGCCAAAAACTCTTTCTTGAACTCCGTGAACCTTCCCTGCTCGATGCTTGCCCGGACCTTCCGCATCAGGCTTAGGTAAAAATATACATTGTGGATGGTGCCGAGCCGCAAGGCAAGCAGCTCGCCGGTGGTGAACAAATGCCGGATATAGGCCCGCGTAAAGGTCCTGCAGGTGTAACAGCCGCACGCGGGGTCGAGGGGCTGTTTGTCCCGCTCGTACTGCGCGTTCTTGATCACGACCCTGCCGAAAGACGTAAAGAACGTGCCGTTCCTGGCATTCCGGGTCGGCATGACGCAGTCGAACATATCGATGCCGCGGTCCACGCCTTCCACCAGGTCTTCCGGCGTTCCTACGCCCATCAGATACCGGGGTTTGTCCTCCGGGAGCAACGGCGCTGAAGCTTCGAGCATCTCGTACATCACCGGCTTGGTCTCGCCCACGGACAGGCCGCCCAACGCATAACCGTCGAATCCGATGTCCAGAAGCCCTTCTGCCGAATGTTTCCGAAGTTCCGGATACATGCCGCCCTGGACAATGCCAAAGAGCGCCTGGCCCGTGTCCTTCTTCGCGTCCTTGCAGCGTTTTGCCCAGCGCAGCGTCCGCTCGAGCGATTCCCGCGCATAGTCGTGCGTCGCGGGAAAAGGGATACACTCGTCGAAGGCCATGATGATGTCCGCGCCGAGCGCTTCCTGGATCTCGATCGCATACTCAGGCGTTATCAGGTGCTTGGCGCCGCCGTCCACGGGAGACTGGAACGTCACGCCCTCTTCGGTTATCTTCCTGAGTTCCGCCAGGCTGAATACCTGGAACCCGCCGCTGTCGGTCAGTACCGCCCGGTCCCAGGCCATGAACCCGTGCAGCTGGCCGAAATCGCGTATCAGTTCGTGGCCGGGCCGCAGGAACAGATGGTACGTGTTCGACAGGATGATCTCGGCGCCCATGCTCTTCAGGTCTTCCGGAGAGAGTGTCTTGACCGTTGCCTGCGTTCCGACAGGCATGAAGACCGGCGTCTGGACCGTGCCGTGCGACGTGACAAGCTCGCCCCTGCGTGCCGAGGACTCGGTATCTTTTTTAATTAACTTAAAGCTGAATGACATTATTCTGATGCTTCCAGAGTTTTTTCTTTTTAATATATTCTGAGGTTTATACTTCTAGTTTACGGTTACGGCATAAAGAGCATCCATGAGCAGGCGGGCTTGGCTTTCCTGCCGCGTATAAACACGGTAGCGCTCCTGGTTATCTTTGTTTTTAATAGCAACGATATAGATGCCACTGCCCGTTCTGTATAAAATTGGTGTGCCGAGATTGTTGAAGTAAATCGTTATCGTGGTGGCTATCCTTTGCCGTGTTGGTGTTTTTCCTCGGCGTATTACAGTGGTGTCTACTTCAAGATATTCTGCGGTAACTGTAGTGCTGCGGGGCACCTTATTGTCTATCTGCTCAGAAATTACCTGTCTGATTATTTCTTTAGGGTCTCCTGTTACTGATTGTTGATCGTGAGCAATCTGGACCGTAGAACAGCCAGTAAGTAAAAGAACTGCGGCAAGAAGCGTGTTTTTTATCATGATTTCTCCTTACTGCTGGCCTGTTTTTCCGCTGCAAATATTACGGGTCGCCGTTTTGTATTTATTTAATTCCGCAATCCACAATCCGAAATCCGCAATTGAATCACATTTTTTCCGGCGCATTCACTCCCAGGATCGTCAGCGCGCTCTTAATCACCGTCTTCACCTGCTTCATGAGAAAGAGCATGGCTGCGGTCCTGGCCGCGTCGTCGGTGATGACGCGGTGCTTAAAGTAATAATTGTGCATCAGCCCTGCCAGGTCCTGGAGATAGAACGTGAGCCGGTGCGGTTCGTAGGCCAGGGCCGCTTCTTCCACGACCTCGGGATATTTTGCCAGCGCCTTGATGATGTTCTGCTCTTCTTCGAAGCTCAGAAGCGATATATTCACCGCATCCTTTTTCGGGATGGCGATGCCCCGGGTCTCGGCCTCGCGGAACAGGCTTGCGATCCGCGCGTGAGCGTACTGAACATAATAGACCGGGTTCTCCCGGGACTGTTCCTTGGCGACGGTGAGGTCGAAGTCCAGATGGCTGTCGGAGCGGCGCGTCAGAAAGATGAACCGGGCCGCGTCGCTTCCCACGTCCTGCACGACTTCGCGCAGCGTCACAAAATTTCCGGCGCGCTTTGACATGGGCACGGGCTGGCCATTGCGCAGGATCGCCACCAGCTGCACCAGCAGCACATGAAGCGAATCTTTCGGATGGCCGAAAGCCTGGATCACCGCCTGCACGCGCGGGATGTATCCATGGTGGTCGGCGCCCCAGATGTTCACGAGCGACTTGAACCCGCGCGCCAGCTTGTTCCGGTGGTAAGCGATGTCCGTGGCCAGGTAGGTGTAGCTCTTGTCCTGCTTCACCACCACCCGGTCCTTGTCGTCGCCAAAGGTGGTCGAACGGAGCCAGAGCGCCCCGTCCTGTTCATACATGTTCCTGCTCTCCAGAAGCTCTTCCAGGGAGCCCTTGACGGAATTGTCCGCGAGCAGGCTCGCCTCGCTGAACCAGGTGTCGAAGCGCACACCAAAGGCTTCGAGGTCGGTCCTGATGTCAAGCAGCATGGCCTCTTTGCCGAAATTGCCGAATACGTCAACGCATTCATCAAAAGGGACTTTGAGAAATTTATTGCCGTGCAGTTTGGCAAAAGCCTGCGCGAGTTCCTCGATATAGCCGCCGTGATAGCCATCCTCGGGAAAGGGCGCGTCGTTGCCGAGCGACTGCTGATACCGCGTCCAGACCGAGAGGGCCAGCAAACGGATCTGTCTGCCTGCGTCATTGATGTAAAACTCCCGGGACACATCGTAGCCCACGGCGGAAAGCAGGTTCGCCAGGGCATCGCCCAGGGCTGCGCCCCGTCCATGGCCCACATGAAGCGGGCCCGTGGGATTGGCGCTCACAAATTCGACGAGCACCTTTTCGCCCTTGCCGATGTTCGCCAATCCATACTGCGCGCCATCGGAGTCTATTTCAAAGAGCGTCTGCTGCCAGCGGTCCTGCTTAAACGTAAAATTGATGAAGCCCGGCCCGGCGATCTCTGTCTTGGCAATGATGCCGCCGGTGTCCTGGAGGTTGCTGACAATGAGCTCGGCGATCTTCCGCGGGGCTTTGGACTCCGCTTTTGCCAGGGTCAGGGCAAGCGTCGTGGCCAGGTCGCCATGGCTCTTCTCCCGTGGAGTGTCGAGCACGATCACGGGCATTTCAAGGAGTTGCAGTTCACCTTTGCTCTTTGCCCTGCCAAGCGCTTCGAGCAGAATATCGGTTACGGTATTTTTCATTGGTTTCTTTTTGAGGGAACGGACTGACTGCCACGGACTGCATCACGGTTTCTCTTTGGTTATCCTACTGTTACGAGCATGGAAGTATATCGTATCCCGGATAAATGTCAATAAAAATAATCCCTCTTTACTTGGATCGGGTGGTGTGGTATCTTAAAAAATAGCAGCGGAGAGGCATCCTATGTGGGTACAGATGACTGTAAATACCGTTCTGTTCGACAGCAGGAACAACAGCTACATCGTTGTGCTGAAGGATGATACGGGTAAAAAGCTCCTGCCGATCTGGATCGGCGCCTCTGAAGGAAACTCCATCGCCCTGGCCATGAGCAATGTCAAGGCCGCCCGCCCGCTCACCCACGACCTCTTAGTGAACATATTCGACCGTCTGGACGTGGAGATCGCCCGCGTCGTCATCAGCGACCTGATCGACAACACCTTCTACGCCTCGCTCTACCTGCTCCATAATGGCAAGGAGTTCCATATCGATTCCCGGCCCAGCGACGCCATTGCCGTCGCCATCCGGATCGGAGCGCCGGTATTCGTTGACGAAGAGGTCCTGTCAAAGCAGGATGCGACAACGCTCAATACGTGGATGAAGAACCTCGGCGAGAGCGGCGGGACGGAGTATAATGCTTAGAGACAATTCAAAATTCAACATAAAGCAACGATGAACTGCTAACCCTCGAATCTTGTTTTTATTTTGAATCTTGAATTTTGAATCGGTGTTACCCCCCCCACCTCGGCGACAGCTCGTTCTCCACCCCCATGCTGTCCAATACCCGGGCAACCACAAAATCCACGAGCTCACTGACGCGCTTCGGCTGGTGATAGAATCCCGGCATGGCGGGA
>JAYTJE010000029.1:0-8870 GCA_043731355.1 Nitrospirota bacterium | reverse complement strand
CTCTCTTTTCCGCATGCTGGTTCGGGGACAGGGTATCGAACCCCGATTAAAGGCTTCAAAGGCCTCTGTCCTACCATTAGACGATCCCCGACTGTCGGTAAAGTCCGCGCTCCGGGCTTTCGGCCGGTAAAAATGAAAAGGATAGGCTCTCCTATCCTCTCGCATGAGATTCAGAATCCACAGTACTCACTTCGTTCCGGTCGACTGCCGAATATGCGCGTTCAGGGGGGACGCCACCAGGGTCTCGGTGGGAAAGAGCTTCCATCCCCTGTTCGACAAATTCTCCGAAGCGGTCAGGCAACCCGTCCCGGTCTCGAAAATGCCGAATACCGTCGGCCCGCTCCCGCTCATCAATACTCCCGCCGCTCCCTGCTCCAGGAGCGCTTGCCGGACCGTATGAATCTCGGGATGCGCAGCCGCGGTTACCGTCTCCAGATCGTTATGCAGCCCTGCGGCCATATTTCCGATCGTAAGCCGTAGGATTTTATTACAGTCAACTTTTTTTGTCAACCTCAAATTTAGGTTTTTATAGACCCAGGCCGTGGAGGTCTCGAACCCGGGATTTACGAGCAGTATCCGCATTGCGGGCATGGGCGGCAGTTCCGTGAGCAGTTCACCACGCCCCCGGGCCAGGGCCGTGGGCCCATACAGGAAAAAGGGAACGTCCATCCCGAGCTTGGCGCCGATTTCGGCGAGCTGCTCACGGTTGAGGCCGATGTCGAGCAGTTCATTGGCGGCAACGAGCACCGCTGCCGCATCGCTGCTTCCGCCGCCCAGCCCGGCCGCCACGGGAATGGCCTTCCGGACCGTTATGGAAAGCCCGGCCCCCCGGCCTGCCCGCTTGAGCAGGGCATGGCCGGCCTTCCAGGCGATATTGTCCTCTCCCGGCGGGACCGCATCGCTGTCGCAGGTGATCCGCACACCGGCGCTGTCGCGGACAGCCACGGTCACCTCGTCGGAGAGGCCCACCATCTGCATGAGCATCTGAACGTCGTGGTACCCATCCGGCCCGCGGCCGAGCACGGACAGGCAGAGATTGATCTTGGCGTGCGCTTTCAGCGTGATCGACTGCATCAGGGCGCTCCTGCCTCTTCATCGGGAAGCGAAAAAAGCGCTTCGTCAATGGGTACATTTACGTCCACCTCGGCATAGCCGACGGTCAGGGAAAATTTCTTTTCAGGGTTTTCGATGATAACCACCCCTGGCATGAGGTAGTGCGTTTTTTCCGAAACCTCTTCGAACCGCGCTCGATACACGAGTTTTCCGTCACGATACAGTTCGGACCTGACGGGTGTCAGCACCTGCCCTGAACCGGCGGGTGGGGCTACGACCTGCACACGGCGAACGAGCTCACCCTGGCGGATCGTCAGTTCGCAGAGGTCTCCCCTGCCGCATGCCGCCGAGACCGCAGCCGACGGCTGTACGGGCGGCACATTTCCGGCGAGGGCGAAGCAAAGTTCCTGTGCGTCTAACCCCGCGCCGAACAGCCGCTCCAGCCCGGTAGCTCCCGTTTGTACGACCCGGTCCTGTCCCGGCAACCGGAGCAGCGCCTCCCGACCGTCCCAGACAAGGGTCAGAACCGACTGGCCCAGCGGCCCGTAGGCCTCGATCCGAAACCGGTCCTGCGGCGCGAGCACAATGCTCACATTGTCAAAAACCCGTTTGCGGCCTTTTCTGACCGCGGTAATGCTGGCCACGGCCTTGAGCCCGGTAAAGGACTGCCGCCTTTGTTCCAGTGCCTGGAGCAGCGGGACCGCGGGGACCTCGGTCAGGGGAATCTCAGGTTGCTTGGGAAGGCAGGCAAACAACAGGGAGACGACGGCGAACAGGAGCGAACGAAAGGTCCTCACTTTATTTTTTTTACACCCGGCTTCCAGCCTTTGAGCAGTTCGTCGGGATCGCCGAAACCCGCATTCTTGAGTTTCTCGCGGAGTTTTTTGTTCTCGGGATCGAGCTTGAGCGACCGCAGCCATTCTTCACGGGCCTTTTGCCTGTTCGAGAGCTTGAGATGGATATCGCCCAGATGTTCACGCATCACCGGATCGTCGCCGGTACGATCGATCGCCATTTTCATGTACGTGAGCGCTTCGGCCGGCATTCCTTTTTGATAGTACGCCCAGGCAAGACTGTCCAGGATATATCCATTGTCGCGTTTGATGAGCAGCGCCTGCTTGATGAGCTGGATGGCCTCATCGAGACGCTCCCCCTTCTCGGCATAGGTGTACCCGAGATAGTTCAGGGCATCGGCATGATCGGGCTTCAGCTCGATCGTCTTCTTGAGCGCCTCGATCATGGCATCGCGCATGCCGAGCTTCTCATAGGCGATAGCCAGGGCAAACCGCAGGTCTTCGCGATCGGGCGAGAGCTCGATCCCTTTTTTAAGGACCTCCACCGCCTGGAGGTAGTGCTTCACTTCGATATGGGCGTTGGCCAGGTAGAGATAGATCTCCGCCTTTCCCGGCATGTCAGCCAGGGCTTTTTCCAGGAACGGGACCGCATCAACGGTGCGGTTCTGGCGCTCGTAGATGTAAGCGATCTGCAGGATGGCATCGGTATCGTCGGAGGCGACGGTGAGGATCGTCTGATATTCCTTGAACGCTTCGTCGAACCGTTCCGCGGCAAGGAGCGTTGAGGCAAGATATCGTCTTACCTTGAGGTCGTCCGGCGCCGCCTTCGCTACGGCCCCAAAAGCGGCAACCGCGTCGGAATATTGTTTTTTCTCCGCATAAATGAGCCCCATCTTGACCAGGGAATCATAGTCCCCAGGCTCGGCGCTTGTCACCTGCCTGAGCTGCCCCAGGGCGTTATCGAGCTCGTTCTGCTGGATGTAGAGCTGGGCAAGATGGCGGCGGATGTCGGTGCTATGGGGGTTCGCCGCGAGGGCCTGCTTGTATGCCCCGATGGCATCGCTCACGCGGCCCTGTACTTCATAGACGTACGCCATGCCGGTATAGGCCGGCTCAAAATCTTCCTTGAGCGCCGCTGCCTTCCTGAAGGACTCCAGCGCTTCAGGATACCGCTGACGTTCGGCGTAGACCCTGCCAAGGTAGTAGGGGGACATAAGCGAGGCGGGGTTCTGCTTGCCCTGGGCCGTGAACGTTTCGATCGCCTCATCGTACTGCTTCTGCTGAATGTAGAGCAGTCCAAGATAAATGTAGGCGTCGTCCTGTTTCGGGTCGAGGGCGAGCACTTTGCGATAGGTGTCCACCGCCTCGACATTCTGTTTTTTACTCGAATAGATGCCGGCCAGCAGCAGAAGGGCCTGGGGATCGTCGGGAGCACTGGCTGCGGCCTTCCCGGCATAGAACACGGCCTGGTCGAGCCGCCCCTGCTTCAGCGAGAGCGATGCCAGCGCCAGCATGAGCGTGGGAGAGCCCTGGTCAAGACGGAACGCGGCCTCGTATTCCCGGAATGCCTCATCCAGCGCCCCGTCCTGTTCCAGCAGGCTTGCCGTCATAAAATGCTGGTAGGCCTCGGCCTGCGAGCGAGACTCGGCGCTCATGCTGCCTGGCTGGATACCGGGCATGCGGGAAAGCTGAGAAGCACAGGATGCGCTCGATACCGCCAGAACCACAAGAATAATAAAACTGTATTGTTTTTTCATACGGGTAGTGTAAGCAGTCTTTTTACCGCTTCGAGGCTGATATCGATATCGCCCTGCTCGTGCGCTTCGATCGTGTAGACCGGCCGGGCGTTGTGCCCGCGCAACAGCCCGAAGAACTTTTCAAAATCGACAGCGCCTTTTCCGAGGGCCCAGTGAGAATCAGCCGAGCCGTCGTTGTCATGCAGATGCACTTCGATAATATACTTGCCCAGCCGTTCGAACCATCGCTCCATGGTGACCCTGGTGAACAGGTTGAAGTGGCCCGTATCAAAGCAGAAGCCGAAGTCCGGGTGCCCGATCCGCTCAATGAGCTGGCACAGGGCTTCGGGGTCCTCGTCAAAAACGTTTTCCACGGCCACGCGCACACCGATCTTCGATGCCGCATCCATCACCTTGTTCCAGGTTTCGATGCTGTTCTCGAGCCAGATGTCCGTCCGTCCGGCATAGCGCCAGCGATCGTATCCTGCATGGAAGACCACCACGCGCGGTTTCAGCACGACTGCGGCGCTCAGGACGCTGCTGAACCGCAGCTGCGTCACCGACCGGACCATGGGATCCACGGCGCCGGGATTGAGGTCCATGAACGGCGCATGGAGGCTGAGCGAAGGCTTCCAGTCGAGGCTGCGGCAAAGGTCCTCCAGGTCCGCCTTCTCGACCTGGTCGAGCACCGCCGCCGACAGATAGAGCTCAAGATCGTAGCGCCGGAGCCTTACCAGCTCGCACAGATCCTTCATTCGGGGATAGGGAATGTGGATGTGAATCGATTCCATCGCGGCTCAGTGCTTCGAGGGGCAGCCGCCTGAAGGACATGCGGCCCCGCAGGCGGGAGCGGGCTTCGGCTCCGTTTTCGACCCGGTCGAAGCGGATTGTGCCTCCAGCGTACCCGCCTGTTTCCGTTCAGCCGACGGGTAATCAGTGACATACCAGCCGCCCCCCTTGAGCACGAACGACGTGGGAGACAGCACCTTGCGCACGCCTTTCGCCTTGCAAAGCTGGCAAACCGTCGGGGCTGGATCGCTGAACTTCTGCATCAGCTCAAAGCGGCCTTTGCAGGTATTGCACTCATATTCATACACCGGCATACCATGGTCCTCCAATAAAAATACAGGAACTGCATTATAACCAACCGTGAGCATAAAAACAAGACCTTTTCGCGAGACAAGGCGCTGCTTGACACCGGGAAGGCGGCATGCTAATGTGAAAATATGAATTGTGCCCGCGCTCTCCATCAAGCAACCGCAAGCGGCCTCGGCCTGCTTTTTCTGCTTTTCCTGGGAACTCCGGGATGCGCGGGAGTGACTGCCGCGCCTGGTGCGCCGAAGCCGGAGACGTTCAGACTGCTGTCAATAAAACAGGACTGCACGAGCTGCCATGACTCCCATCAGAAGGACCAGGGGACCCTGCTCCTCAAAAAACCTCTTGCCGTACTCTGCCTCGACTGCCACCCGGAAAGAATGTCGCCAACGGAGCACAAGGTCGGCGTCGTTCCCTCCATGAGCACGGGAACGCTTCCGCTCGCTGACAACAAACTCACCTGCATTACCTGCCACGATCCGCATTCCAACCGCTATGGACGCATGCTCCGCGTCCCGGCAAAAGACCTCTGTCAGACCTGCCACCTGCAATAAGTCCATCCAAACGAAATGCGACAGAGTGCGGCCGCTTTCCCGCGTTGCTCACGGTGAGCAGGCTGGAATGCGCTTCCTCCGCGTCATTTGACAGGTGGGGATTTCTTTGATAGGCTTTACACAAGAGAAGGACATTTGGTCCGGCACAAGGCTGAGAGAGGGAAGGGTGAAACCATGGTAATCACACCGATCATCAAGCTCAAGGATGTTCCGCATTCAGATGCAGTGACCGCCAAGATCAAAGACCGTGTTTCCAAACTGGAAAAGTTCTTCGACCGGATCATGGCCTGCCGGGTGACGATCGAACAGACGCAGCGCAGGCGCCATCAAGGCAAGCTGTTCAATGTCAGGATCGACCTCACCGTTCCCGGTTCGGAGCTTCTGGTCAACCGGGACGAGCATGAAGACCTCTTCGTATCGATCAGGGATGGCTTTGACGCCATGGAGCGGCAGCTGGAAAATCATGCGAAAAAAATCCACGGAGAAGTGAAAGCGCATGACGAGCCCGTCTCCAGCATGAGCTCCGCTGAAGAAGAGGACCTTGTTCTCTCTTAAAACTCCTTCTCTTCAGTCTTCTCCCCTCCGGGGAGAGGATGGGGAGAGGCAAAACTTGGATTCTTATTCCGCCTGTCCTCGGCTCCACACGGGGGCAATCCGCAGTGTCACTTTCCGAGCTTCTTCACCAGATGAAAACTGTTGCTTCGCATGAGCGGCTCTTGTATTAGATCAGGGTGCTGCTCAAAAAGCCGGTCGCGCCGCGCTTCGAGCAACACCTCTTCCTCTCCCAGAAAACCCGCCATCGTCACCACGTTCTTGCCCAGAACTTCCGCCCTGGCATACACTTCACGAAGCTCATCCTTCCCGCGCTCATCCCGCAGCAGGTGATGGTCGATGATCAGCGTTTGCAGCTTCGGCATCTCCAGCAGGGTATTGATGTTGCAGATAGACCTGCGGAGCTCGCCGGGACTGAAACCCCGGCCGAGCAGCGAGGTAAGCGGTCCGTCGAGGTAGAGCGTGTCCGGCTCTTCCAAAAGGATGAACCGGAGATGCTCATCTCGGCAGGCGCCCACGACGTCGGAGCTGTACAGAAAGCAGGAGGGTCCTTCCCTGACGGAGGCTTCGACTACCCAGCCCACCGTGCTGTCCGGGCCGTGCGGCACCGCGGGAGAAAAGCGTATGCAGGTGCTGCCGAACACGAACGCGCGGTCGTCGGCAAATTCGACACGCCGCGGAAGGGTCCGGTAGTTCCGTATCAACTCGCGCGACCGGTCGCGCTGGCTGGCATTGATCGTCTCTGACGGGTGCTTGATCAGAAGGACCTTGTTGTTAAACAGCATCGGCTCGGTGGGATCGAAATGGTCAAAGTGATAGTGGGTAATGACGAGAATGTCGGCGCGGGCCGCATAGTCCTTGATCAGGCGCCAGCGTTCGTTCATGGCCCTGACCTCCAGCGAATGCGGCGCGAGGCCGAAACGCGAGGCCGCAAGCGAGACCCCGGGGTCGATAAGGATCTTCACATCAGCGGTCTCGATGAAAAATGCGGAGCTGCGGACGCCAAACGATTCGGCTGCAAGAGGGGTAATGATCATCGTGGTTATTTATTCCGAGAACAAACCTTTGACACGGATCAAGGCTGATAAAAATCGGATACTTCGGCGGGTTCGTCCTTTATGTGAGACGCATCCCTTTCTTTTAATCCGCCCTTATCATACATTAATCCGCCTTGATCCGTGTCAAAAGTTCTTTCAGGTTCATCTCAGGTCATTCAGCGGCTCGATGCTCGATGTCCGCAATCTGAAATCAATTGATGCTCACCCGGTCCCCGGCCTTTATCCCCGATCCAGCCGCTGTTTCAACGACCCACTTGACCGCCTGGCCGGACACATAGAGGTCGCGGCTGCCGGGCCTGCAATAGGCCTGGGTCCGAACTACCTTTTTATCAGGCCCGACGAAGATGATATCTATTGAGTAGGAAACACTCCCCATCCAGAAACTGACCTTCTCCGGTTTATCGAAAACAAAGAGAGCGGACTCATCGGCCTGAAGCATTCGAAAACCCTGCAAACCTTTCGTCCGCGACTGCATCGTGTCGCAGAGAAGTACGACACGGAACGTCCGTTTTGCCGCTGCGGGACTTGAAGGGACAACGGTCACGGTCAGCGGTTTTTTTGATGCTTCAACAACAGGAATTTCCGCGCCCGGCGCCATCTTCACTTCGGCGGCAAGGACCAGGATGCCGACCGCAATGGTCAGGACCGTGATCAGCGCCCCGGCACGGAAGTATTCCATGAACCCGAGTTCGATCCGCTTCCTGGCCTGCTGCGCCACAATGAGATTCGCCACCGACCCGATGAGCGTGAAATTCCCTGCCAGGGTGCTGCTCATGGCCAGGGCAAGCCAGAGAAAATGATCGTTGCCCAGCGACTGCATGAGCGGCTTCAGCAGCATAACCGCGGGAACGTTGCTCACGAGGTTCGACAGGGCCAGGGAGATTGCCGACAGACCCGCGATCCTGCCGATCGGCGGGAGCAGAGAGAGGTCGCCCGCCTTCCCGATCACGAGAGCGGCAAGACCGGACTCCTCAACCCCGCGCATGACAATGAACAAACCCGCGAAAAAGAGCAGGAGCGTCCAGTCCACTCCTTCCAGGATCCGCTCCGTGCGGACCCCGCCGATCAGCAGGAGCACGACGGCCCCGGCTATAGCGGTCAGCGAATAGGGAGAGCCCAGCGAGAAAGCAACAAGTATGGCCGCACATACGAAAAGCGCTTTGGCAAGCAACGGTTTGCTGACTTCATACACCGGCGTGGCAGGGCGCGCGGAAAAAGCATCAGGCTTCATCTGTTTCCGGTACAGAAACCAGATGACGACCACGCTTATGACGAGCCCGGCGATGGCAACGGGAAAGAGCGCTCCCAGAAAGGTCAGGTAGGGGAGCTTTGAATAAATGCCGATCAGCATGTTCTGGGGGTTGCCGGTCACGGTCATGACACTGCCAATGTTCGAAGCGGTCGCCAGCGCAAGCAGATACGGCATGGGGTTCACGCCGAGCTGGACCGTGATCGCCAGGACGATGGGCGTGTAGAGCAGGCAGATGGTATCGTTCACGAACAGGGCCGAGAGCAGTCCGGCCGAGAGGGAAATAAAGATCAGAAGCTGGAGCGGTGTGCGGGAGCGGGAGAGGATCTTGTCGGCCATGAGCTCGAAGAACCCCGCGACCCGGAGGTAGACCGTGACGATCATCATGCCGAGCAGCAGGAGCAGGGTATGGAGATCGACCGCGCTGAACGCCTGGTCAAGGGTCAACACACCGAAGACGACCATCAGCACCGCGCCGACCAGGGCGCCTGCCGGCCGGTCAATATGGACCCGCGGGAGCTGGCGCAGGCCGATGAACACATAGGTGATGATGAAGATGACGAATGCGGTTAACACGGGCGCCAGTGTACCACGGAAGCGGGTGATGAGTAAAGCGAAGGGGGCGTAAAAGGGCAGCCCCACCTGAAGCGTCATGGCCCCATGAAATCATGTCCTGGCGATCTTATCCCGCAAGATATTTCTGGATCCTCCGGCTTTTCGCAAGGGTGAAAAATATACGAAAGAGCGGCGTCTGAAGACGCGGCGCGCTGTCGAGCAAT